>NZ_LGCW01000120.1:0-3497 GCF_001279365.1 Streptomyces sp. NRRL F-5755
CTTCCGGGGGGTAGGTGGGCCGATTTCCGCGGTACGGGGGCCAGGTTCCGGGCGGGCCGCGACGGGCCCGGCCCGGACAGGTTCGAATCGTGGCTACGGGGGCGGGTCGGCGGCCCGGCGCGTGCGGCGGCCCCGCGCGCTCAACGGTTTGGCGCGTGCGGCGGCCCCGCGTACTCAACGGCCCGGCGCGCTCAGCGCCTCATTGAAGCGGCCTGGACCCCGATGCCGTCCGCGCTGGGCGCGTTCGCCGCGGCCGAATCGCCGACCATATGACCGACCCGCTCGTCGCCGCGCAGCGTGCTGTTGATCTCCTTCACCCCGTCACCGAGGGAGGTGACGGCCCGCTGCACATCCTCCGCCGTTCCGCTGACGCCGCTCTTGAACTTCTCCGCCCCCGTCCGGTCGGCGAAGGCGGGCGTGGCGACGGCGGGCATGGCGGCGCCCACCGACAGCGCGGCGCCGGCCAGCAGTGCGGCGGCCTTGACGTACTTCATCCGTATCCCTTTCCGGCGCGGCCTCCTCGGCGGCACGGCGCTCATGCCGCCCGGACGCGCCCCCTGGAGCGCCCGGAACACCGCTGCCACCCACGACAACGTCGTCCCGCGCGTCCGGGAAACCGTTTGCCCGCCGATTTCCCGGCCGACCGCCCGGATGCCGTACGGCCCGGACGGCCGTTCCGTACGGGTACACAGCACACAGCCCCCGGCCTGGACCGGCCGGGGGCTGTGTGAAACGTGCGGGAGGGGACTACGGGCGGGCTACTTCTTGCCCTTGGAGTCGCCGTCGGAGTCGGAGGACAGCACCGCGATGAAGGCTTCCTGCGGAACCTCCACGCTGCCGACCATCTTCATCCGCTTCTTGCCTTCCTTCTGCTTCTCCAGCAGCTTCCGCTTACGGGAGATGTCGCCGCCGTAGCACTTGGCGAGCACGTCCTTGCGGATGGCGCGGATGGTCTCGCGGGCGATCACCCGGCTGCCGATGGCGGCCTGGACCGGCACCTCGAAGCTCTGCCGCGGGATCAGCTCGCGCAGCTTGGAGACCAGCCGTACGCCGTACGCGTACGCCTTGTCCTTGTGGCAGATCGCGGAGAAGGCGTCCACCTGGTCGCCGTGCAGCAGGATGTCGACCTTGACCAGGCTGGCGATCTGCTCGCCGGTGGGCTCGTAGTCCAGCGAGGCGTAGCCGCGGGTCTTGGACTTGAGCTGGTCGAAGAAGTCGAAGACGACCTCGGCGAGCGGGAGGGTGTAGCGGATCTCCACCCGGTCCTCGGAGAGGTAGTCCATGCCGAGCAGGTTGCCGCGGCGGTTCTGGCACAGCTCCATGATCGCGCCGATGAACTCGCTGGGCGCCAGGATCGTGGCCCGTACGACCGGCTCGTGCACCTCGGCGATCTTGCCGGTGGGGAACTCGCTCGGGTTGGTGACCTCGTGCTCCTCGCCGTCCTCCATGATCACGCGGTAGATCACGTTGGGCGCGGTGGCGATCAGGTCGAGGCCGAACTCGCGCTCCAGGCGCTCGCGGATGACCTCCAGGTGCAGCAGGCCCAGGAAGCCGACGCGGAAGCCGAAGCCGAGGGCCGCGGAGGTCTCCGGCTCGTAGACCAGCGCGGCGTCGTTGAGCTGGAGCTTGTCCAGGGCGTCGCGCAGCTCCGGGTAGTCCGATCCGTCCAGCGGGTACAGGCCGGAGAAGACCATCGGCTTGGGGTCCTTGTAGCCGCCCAGCGGCTCCTCGGCACCCTTGCTGAGCTGGGTGATGGTGTCGCCGACCTTGGACTGGCGGACGTCCTTCACACCGGTGATCAGGTAGCCGACCTCGCCCACGGACAGGCCGTCGGCGGCCGTCATCTCGGGCGAGTTCGTGCCGATCTCCAGCAGCTCGTGGGCGGCGCCGGTGGACATCATCTTGATGCGCTCGCGCTTGCTCAGCGTGCCGTCGACGACCTTCACGTACGTCACGACGCCGCGGTACGCGTCGTAGACCGAGTCGAAGATCATCGCGCGCGCCGGCGCGTCCTTGACGCCGACCGGGGCCGGCACCTCGCGGACGACCTTGTCCAGCAGCTCGGCGACGCCCTCACCGGTCTTCGCGGAGACCTTCAGCACGTCCTCGGGCTCGCAGCCGACGAGGTTGGCCAGCTCCTTGGCGAACTTCTCGGGCTGCGCGGCCGGCAGGTCGATCTTGTTCAGCACCGGGATGATCTGGAGGTCGTGCTCCATCGCCAGGTACAGGTTGGCGAGGGTCTGCGCCTCGATGCCCTGGGCTGCGTCCACGAGGAGGATGCAGCCCTCGCATGCGGCGAGGGAGCGCGAGACCTCATACGTGAAGTCCACGTGGCCCGGGGTGTCGATCATGTTGAGGATGTGGGTCGCGCCACCGTCCTCGTCGGAGCGGGCCCAGGGCAGCCGGACCGCCTGGGACTTGATCGTGATGCCGCGCTCGCGCTCGATGTCCATGCGGTCGAGGTACTGCGCGCGCATCTGCCGCTGCTCAACGACGCCGGTCAGCTGGAGCATCCGGTCGGCGAGCGTGGACTTGCCGTGGTCGATGTGCGCGATGATGCAAAAGTTACGGATGAGAGCCGGGTCGGTACGGCTCGGCTCCGGCACGTTCGTAGGGGTCGCGGGCACGCAGGGTCCATTCAGAGAACGCGGGTAGGCGGGACTCGGTTGTTTTTCGTCTCCCCCATCGTCCCATGCGCGGCGGTCCTGGTCCGGTTTGGGAGGCTGTGGAGGCTGCTGGTAGCCTGGTCCACTGCGCTTTGTGCCCTCTCTCGTGCGAGGCGCGACTCGTAAATCCAACGAACCTGAAAAGGCTCTTTCGTGGCGAACATCAAGTCCCAGATGAAGCGGATCAAGACCAACGAGAAGGCTCGGCAGCGCAACAAGGCTGTGAAGTCCTCGCTGCGTACCGCGATCCGTCGCACCCGTGAGGCCGTGGAGGCCGGTGACCTGCAGAAGGCCGCCACCGCCCAGGCCGAGGCCGCCAAGAAGCTGGACAAGGCCGTCAGCAAGGGTGTCATCCACAAGAACGCCGCCGCCAACAAGAAGTCGGCGCTGGCCAAGAAGGTCGCGGCCCTCAAGGCCTGACCTGTTCTCGACGCTTCACCACTGCCGGTAAGGGCCCAGCGGCCCCTCTCTCCGCTCCTTCCGGTGCACCACCGCGCCGCACACGGCCTGCGTTCGCCACGCGGGTGCGGCGCACACACAGCTTGAAACGACGGACCTCGCGGTCGCCCTTCCCCAGGGCACCGCGGGGTCCGTTGTCGTTGGGGGTCGCGAGGGGTCGTACGGGCGCGCGCGACGGCGCATTCGGCGGGGTGGCTGTGGTCCCGGTCACCGCGGGGGGTCTGGGTGCCGTCCCGGTCGGCTACGCTGCCGCGCATGTCGATTCCGGGGGACCCGAACAATCCGTATGCGCAGCCACAGCCTGGGCCGGGGGCCTTTGGTTCGGGGGTGCCGCAGCAGGGGGCGTACGGGGTGGGGGCCGGGGCGGCCCCG
>NZ_LGCW01000121.1:0-3452 GCF_001279365.1 Streptomyces sp. NRRL F-5755
GCCGGCGGGTGAGCACGGGGCGGTCGGCCCGTGGGCCAGCGGTCCGGGTCAGGGCTGGTCGTACCAGGCGAAGGCGGCGATCCGCCAGCCTTCCGGGGTGCGGACGAACTGGAAGGACTTGCTCCCCTCGCCCTCGTACGGGGCGCCGTCCAGGAACCCGGACTTGCGGTACGTGCCGAACCGCGACGCGATGTCGCCCGCGATCTCGGTCCGCTCGGACGTCTCCCATTCCGAGAACTCGACCAGCCGGCCCTCGGTCAGCAGCCGCTGCCGCGGCTCGATGAACGCCTCCACGGAGTAGACCCTGAACTGCGGGCCGGTCACCACGATCACGCCCTCCGGCAGGACCAGCCGGCGGATCACGGCCACATCGGGGGTCCGGCCGTCCCGGTTGTCGAAGGCGCCGAAGAACTCGGCGGTCAGCGCGTCTATCTCGGCCTTGTCGGTCTTTTCGGCCTGGTCGTTCTCGATCTTGGACATGGCGCGAAAGTAGCACCCGCCCGCCGCTGGGCGGGACGAAATGTTCGAATCCGCCGCCGGTTGCCGGGCGTCCGTCGGCAGGCCGTCAGCTCCGGCCGGTCTCCGGTGGGAGCGCGGACGACGACGAAACGTGCCCCGCCCCGTATGCCGACCGCTCGGACCCCAGACTCCTGGCCGGGCCCTGGCACCCCTGCGCCACCGCGATCCCCAGCGCCACCAGCAGCGTCACCGTGATGAACACGATGATCCGCTGACGCAGCAGCCGCCGGTCGGGGCCGGGCCTGCGCGCGCCGGGCGACGTACGCGATCCCGTACGGGAGACCCGAGCCGGGCGCGAACCGTTTCGGCCCGGGGTGCGTGCTCCTGGTACGGACGGGCGCGCCGAGGGCCGCCTGCCGCCGTGGGACTTCGGCGCGGCTTCTCCCGAAGGACCCGCGCCCGGGGCGCCCGCACCCGGAGCGCTCGAAGCACCCGGTGTTCCCTGGGGCCGGACCGGCGTGGCACCCCGGCCCGCCCCGCCGGCGCGCGGCGGCTGGGGACGCGGCGTCGGCGTGTTGGCCGCCCGCCGCTCCGTACGCTGCCGCGCGTACTCCTCCGCACGCTTGCCGGTCGGCCGGTCCGCCTGCGGGCGTACGGACCTGGCCGCCCGGGCCGGAGTGCTCCGCTCGGACGGCGCCCCCGCGCCCCGCTCGGGCGACGGGCCGCGCCCCGGCCGCAGACGCCCGGCCCCGCCGGGCGGCATCTCGCCGCCGGGCCCGCCCGGCATGGACAGCCCCTGCGCCTCGCGCGCCGCGATCTCCTTCAGCCGCAGCGACAGCGACAGCGTGCTGGGCCGGTCCGCCGGGTCCTTCGCCAGGCACGCCGCGAGCAGCGGGGCCAGCGCGTCCGGCACGCCGGACAGCTGCGCCTCCTCGTGCACGACGCGGTAGAGCATGACTTCCGAACTGCCCTGGCCGAAGGGCGAGTCCGCCGTGCACGCGTACGCGAGCGTCGCGCCCAGCGCGAAGATGTCCGTCGCCGGGGTCACGGCCGCGCCCCGCACCTGCTCCGGCGCGAGGAACCCGGGCGATCCGACCGCCGTACCGACGTGGGTGAGCGTGCTCGCCCCGGTGGCCCACGCGATGCCGAAGTCGATGATGCGCGGGCCCTTGGGGGAGAGCAGGATGTTGGACGGCTTCAGGTCCCGGTGGACCACGCCGGCGTCGTGCACCGCCAGCAGGCCCTCGGACAGCGCGGCGCCGATCGAGGCGACCTGCGCCGGGTGCAGCGGCCCCTCGTCGTTGACCTTGTCGTGCAGCGAGGGCCCGGGGACGTACTGCGTCGCGAACCAGGGCCGGTCCGCGTCCAGGTCGGCGGCCACCAGCCGCGCCGTACAGCCGCCGCGGATACGCCGTGCGGCCGACACCTCGCGGGCGAACCGCGAGCGGAACTCCTGGTCCTCGGCGAGGTCGGGGCGGATGACCTTCAGGGCCACCCGCTGCCCGCGCTTGTCGGAGCCGAGGTAGACCACGCCCATCCCGCCCGCGCCGAGCCTCCGGTGGAGCCGGTACGAACCGACGACACGCGGGTCCTCGCGCCGGAGCCGCATCATCGCCATGTCCATCCCCGCTGCCCGGTCCCGTCTGACGTGGCACAGCTTACGGATTGACGGCTCGCTGTGCTGATAGGCCGCGCATGCGTCGGCGACCGGATTGTCAGTGGCCGGTGGGATGCTGACGGTGTGGGGGAAATCCGGACGCGGCGCGGTCCGGCCTCCCGCGCGTGTGCCCAATGATCCGTCGCGGAAGGGGGATTGACGCGGTGAAGGGTGACCGGGTCGAGATCGTCGTGGATGCCGGGGACACCACCCGGGCGTATGAAGTGGTGGCGAGCAGGGCGGGCCGCAGGGTCGAGACGGCGGTGCGCAGGGGAGTGGTGGAAGTGAGCGAAGTCACCCGGAGCGGCTCGGTGGTCCGTACCGCCCGCTTCATGGCCAACCGGGTCCTCGCCCTGGTCGAACACCCCGTGCCGCGGGTCGAGGAGTCCGAGGCGGCCGGGGAGCGTCCCCTCCGGGATGACCCCAGGTCCTGAGGGGGACATCTCCACCCAGGGGAGTAGGCGCCGCGGCGTACCGTCATCCTGGCGTAGGCCGCCCAATCGGTACGACGGCATGACGCCCGCGGCCCGCCGGATGCCTAATGTTGTCTGCAAGCGGCGGGTGAACGCACTCGTCCCCCGAGGTCAGACACCCGCCGCCCCAAGACTGACGGGAGCGGGGCGATGTCGGACCTCTTCGGACGCACGGCCGTCCGTACGCAAGGACGCAGGGGCGTCTCGGCGTTCGGCGGACGGACCTCCGGGGCACGCCGGCATCCGCTCGTCGCGGTGGCCATGGTGCTGCCGCTGGCGGTCCTGCTCGCCGTCGTGTTCGGCGGCTGGGATGCCGTCATGACACAGGCGTCGTCCGTGGCCGGAATGCTGGGGCGCTGAGGCGCCCCGGTCCCGGGAGAGCGGCCCGGGACGGGGGACTTCCGGCCGACAACCCCGTGGGGACGGGGGTGCGGCGGACGGCAGAATGGCCGGGCATCTGGGGAGATGCCCGGCCATCGGCCTGTTTCGGGCCGGCTGGCGGGCTCGGCGGATTCGGCGGGGCGGTCGGAGGCCCGTGCGGGCCGGTCGGCGGACTCGGCGGGGCGGCGGGACGTCTGTCCGGGCCGAACGGTGGACTGCGCGGAGCCGTCGGAGGTCTGTTCGGACCGGTCGGCGGACTGGGCGGGCCCGGCCCCACCGCCTACGATCCCTGCGAGCAGCCCGTCCGCTCGCCCGCTCGCCCGCCTGCCCGCTCCGGGGGAGGGACGATGCCCGCAGCCCACATCAGCCCATTGGCAGCCCTGGCCCGGCGGACCGCCTCCGAAGCCGCCCACGGGCCCACCCCCTCGGCCGACCCTGAAGTCACCCACCACCCCACCCCCTCGGCCGCCCACCCCCAAGCC
>NZ_LGCW01000122.1:0-3384 GCF_001279365.1 Streptomyces sp. NRRL F-5755
GGGGGGGGTTTTTTTGTTGGGGGGGAAATGAGTTGGGGGGAATGAGGGGGTCGTGGCTACGTCACCAGCGAGGCGCTTCCCAGGTGTGGCGCTCGACGTGACCTTCGAAGAGGCAGCACCCCGCCGGATCAGGCCCCGGGCCGGTCTCCGCACAGTCGGGCAGCTCCATCAGCTCCGCCTCGGTTTCCAGCCAGCCGGCCCAGAGGGCCTCCGCGTGCTACTCGTGCAGCGCATCATGGAGCCGGACGCAGCGAGCGTGCAGGTGCCATATGACAGCCGGTACAGCGTCGGCACTCACACATCGGATACTGCGGACTCTCCAGAAGCACCACCGGATCACCCTCGCGGACCACGATGGTCCGTGCCCACGTGCGCCCGGAGTCACGGGACACGCGCAGCGTCATCAGCACACGCTGCCCGGTGTTCGAAACAGGCGTTCGCGGGGTTCCTTCCGGCTCACACCCTTCAGCAACGTTTCGGATTGCCATGTACAGATCCTTTCGCCGTTTCTTGCCGCACCGTGTGCAGCAACTCCGAGTAAATACAGCCGGTTCGGGAAAACCCACGGCATCGATGCGGCAGTCTTGACGCAGCTCCGTGCACGGACGCCCACGAAGCCCGGACCGCAGGGAGGAGCCCCATGGGACTCGCGGAACGGCGCAGGGCCCTGGGCCACAGCCAGGAGACATTGGCCGAACTGCTCGGCGTGGACCGCACGACGGTCTGCCGCTGGGAAAGCGGCAGGATCGCTCCGCAGCCGCCCCAGCGACGAGGTTTGGCGATCGCCCTTGAGATCGGCCTCTCGGAGCTGGACGGCCTTCTGGCATCGGCACAAGCGGCAGCACAGGAATTCACCGGGCCTCCTCGGACCGGTGCCCCTCCGAACGCGGGAGATGCCGACGAAATGATCCGCCGCGAATTCCTTCGCATACTGACCGTCAGCGGGGCCTTGTCCGCTCTGCCGGTCGATGAGGCAGACGCCCTCACGGAAGCAGTCCACCGCGGAACGGCCACCGATTTCGCCAGAATGAACGGCCACCTGTGGCAGGTCTACCAAATGGCCCGGTCCAAAGGTTCGGTGTACCCCATCGTCCGCGACCAGCTGGCAGCATTGACGCAGGCTCTCGCGGAAGATCGTGGTGGCGCCCGTCAACTGCTGAACGCGGCTGCCGACCTCTTTCAACTGGCCGGTGAAGTGGCGTTCGACGGTGACCGGTACTCCGACGCCGTCACCTCGTATGCGCTCGCAGCGTCGGTCGGCAAAGACGCGGGATCGTATGACCTGTGGGCCTGCGCCCTCGTACGCCACGCGTACGTGGAGATGTCCGAACAGCGCTACCGCCAAGCGGCGCAGTTGCTCACCGCGGCCGAAAAGCTCGCCGTAAGGGGCGACAGCGACCTCTCCACCCGTCACTGGGTCGCGTCGGTCCAGGCCGAGGCGTACGCCGGTCTCGGTGATCTGGACGCGTGCGAACGTGCGATGGGCCGGGCCGAAACCGTCCGTGACCTCACCGGGGACAGCACCAACGGCGGATGGCTTCGGTTCGACGGTGCGCGCCTGGAGGAAGAGCGAGGAGCACGCTACGTCCAGCTCGGCCGCCTCGACCGCGCGGAGGAGGCTCTGCAGGGCGCGCTGGGGCAGACAGCTCTGGCTTCCGGACAGTCGTACCGGCGCAGAGGCGCAGCGCTGACCGGACTGGCAGTCATCGCCGCAAAGCGCCGGAATGCGGAACAGGCCGTCGCGTACGGCCGCGAAGCCCTCGACCTGGCGCGAGCCTCATCGTCCGGCTATGTCGCCCGTAGACTCCGAGCCCTGTGTGACGCATTCGGCCCCTTGCACCGCGATCACCGTGTAACGGAGCTGGGGGCGGAGATTGCCAGGCTGAGCACACCGTGACTAGAGGGGTTGGCATGTCGCAGACCGAAGGTGCACGACTGTTCCGGGAAGCCTGGATCGCGGGAGTGCGTCGGCATTTCCCCGGGGAGCCCAAGGCGGGCTACGTCACTCCGTGGGATGACACACCGCAATGGGAACGCGATGCCGCTGGGGCCGTCTACGAGCAGGTGCGCCGATTCGTCGAGGTCAGCGGCGGCCGTACGTCGAAACTGTCGCGCGAGCAGAAGGGCCGGTTCGTCGCGATCTGCTGGACGGCCCAGATGTTCAAGCACTTCGAGGACCCGAAGCCCGGCTATGTGGCCGACTGGCCGGATCTCCCGGTCTGGCAGCAGGAGACCGATGCGGACATCTTTGAAGCCATCGAGGAAATCGGGGAAAAGGCGCTGGGCTGACCACTCGCCCAAGCCGGCCCGGGAAGGCCCGGGAGTCCGGGAAGTCGAAGCACCCTCCAGATGTTCGGGAAGGTGGCCCGCACAAAGGCATGCGTGCTCGACAGGAGCAGCTGCGGATGAGTGCGGGACCGTTCCAGCGGAGGGGGAAACACGTCATGGACGAGACGGTGAACGCGGACCCGGCCCCGGTCGGACCCCGAGGTGCGGACGGCCTCGACGGTGTCGAGCTGCGGCACCTGCGGGCCTTCATGGCCGTGGCCGAGGAGCGGAGCTTTACGTATGCCGCTGATCGGCTGCGGGTCGGGCAGCCGGCGCTGACCCGGACCGTACGGGCGCTGGAGGAGGTCCTCGCCACCCGGCTGCTGGACCGCACCACCCGGCGGGTCGAGCTGACCGACGACGGGCGTCGCCTCTATGCGGAGCTGGCGCCGCTGCTGCCCCGCCTGGCCGCCGCGCTGCGGGCGCCCGGTGGGCAGCCCCTGTTGCGGCTCGGTTTCACCTCGCTGCTGCCCGCCGCCTGTGCCGGGCTGAACGCGGCGTTCGAGGCGGCGACCGGGGCCGGGGTGCGGCTGGTGCGCCGGGACACGCCGCTGGCGGGGCTGGACACCGGTGAGTCGGACATCGCGGTGCTGCGCGGGGACGCCCCGCCGGACGCGGATGTCCGTACCCGGGTGCTGCTGTACGAGCCGCGGGTCGCCGCCGTCGGCCGGCTCGGCGCGGCCGCGCCCCTGGCGCGCCGCCGCGTACTGGACTGGGGTGAGCTGGCGGACCACCCGCTCGTGGTGAACACCGTCACCGGCAGCACCCGTCCCGAACTGTGGCCCGAGGAGCGTCGGCCGCGACTTGCCTGTACTGCGGACAATTTCGACGAGTGGCTGGAGGCGGTGGCCGCCGGGCACGGGGTGGGGGTGGCGCCGCAGGAGGTGGCCCACCGGCACACCCACCCGGGCATCCGCTTCGTACGCCTGAAGAACGCACCGCCGGTGCCCGTCCGCCTGGCCCTGCCCGCACGCGGCGCCCATCCGTTGGCGGAACGATTCTTTGGGATGGGGGTCGGGGCGGGTGTGGGTGAGGAGGGTGCGGGGCGGTGAGGTG
>NZ_LGCW01000123.1:0-3233 GCF_001279365.1 Streptomyces sp. NRRL F-5755
GGCTCCTTCTTCTGGGCGGGGGTGGGTGGTGGGGTCACCTCGGGAGTGGCGTCCGGTTTCGGGGGACGGGTGTCGTGCGTGGTCATCAAGCGCTCCTGCCGGGGCGGTTCGGTACGGCGGTGGGGCGGCCCGGTACCGCGGTGGGGCGATCCGGTACCGCGGTCGGGCGGTCCGGTACCGCGGTCGGGCGGTCCGGTACGGCGGTGGGGCGGTCGGGGTGCGGTGCGGCGGTCCTGCCGTCCCGCTCCCGGTCCGTGAAGACCCACGCCCGGAAGAGCAGGAACCGCAGCAGCGTCGCCGCGAGGTTCGCGGCCACCAGGACGGCCATCTCGGTGCCGTGCGCGGGGTCGCCGGTCGCGGCGTCCAGGGCGGCCAGCGACCCGCTGGTCAGGGCCAGGCCGATGCCGAAGACGACGAGCCCCTGGGCCTGGTGGCGTACGGCACGGTCCCGGCCCCGTACGCCGAAGGTCAGCCGCCGGTTCGCCGCCGTGTTGCCGATCGCCGACAGCAGCAGCGCGGCGGCGTTGGCCGCCTGCGGTCCGACGCCGAGCCGGAAGAGCGAGTAGAGCCCCAGGTAGAGCAGCGTGCTGAGGGCGCCGACCACGCAGAAGCCCATGACCTGGCGCGCCAGCCCGCGCGGTACGCCGCTCAGGTCACGGTCGCGCGGGTCGTCGCCGAAGGGCCGGGCGAGCCGGTCCAGCGGCAGCGCGCCGGTCGCCAGCGCCCGCCCCACCCGCCACACGCCCTTGAGGTCCTCGGTGGCCGTCCGCAGGATGTGCACGGTGCTGTGCGGATCGTCCACCCAGTCCACCGGCACCTCGTGGATGCGCAGCCCGGCCCGTTCCGCGAGCACCAGCATCTCGGTGTCGAAGAACCAGCCGCTGTCCTCGACCATGGGCAGCAGCCGCTCGGCGACATCCCCCCGTACCGCTTTGAAGCCGCACTGCGCGTCCGAGAAGCGGGCGGCCAGCGAGCCGCGCAGGATGAGGTTGTACGAGCGGGAGATGAACTCGCGCTTCGGTCCGCGCACCACCCGCGAACTGCGCGCCAGCCGCGAGCCGATCGCCAGGTCGGAGTGGCCGGAGATCAGCGGGGCGACCAGCGGCAGCAGCGCGTTCAGATCGGTGGACAGATCGACGTCCATGTAGGCGAGCACCGGCGCGTCGGAGAGGGACCACACGGTGCGCAGCGCCCGGCCGCGCCCCTTCTCCTCCAGGCGCACGGCCGTCACCTCGTCGATCTTCTCGTCCAGCGCCGCGGAGATCTCGGGCGTGCGGTCCATGCTCGCGTTGTCCGCGATGGTGATCCGGAAGCCGTACGGGAAGGTGCGGGAGAGGTGGTCATGGAGCCGCCGTACGCAGGGCTCCAGGTCGGACTCCTCGTTGTAGACGGGGATCACGACATCGAGCACCGTGGTGGTCTGCCCGGGGCGCAGA
This sequence comes from Streptomyces sp. NRRL F-5755, assembly GCF_001279365.1. Taxonomy (NCBI): domain Bacteria; kingdom Bacillati; phylum Actinomycetota; class Actinomycetes; order Kitasatosporales; family Streptomycetaceae; genus Streptomyces; species Streptomyces sp. NRRL F-5755. Next base: position 1,437 of record NZ_LGCW01000123.1, read on the forward strand.
TGCTCACGAGGCGGCAGGGAGCCCAGAGGCGTCTGGGCCGGCTGTGTCGTCGTCATGCCACCGACACTCGCCGGGCGCGCTGTCACCCTTGTGTGGTGCCGCTGTGCCCCGCCTGTGAATGGGTGTACTCCAGGGGCGCCCGGTGAAGTTGAGGGGCGCGTGTGGCGTCGCGCGCCGGTCCGTCGGCGGGCAGCCGGACGCTGAAGACCGTACGTCCGGGCACGCTCTCCACCCGGGCCGTACCGCCGTGCGCCGCGACCACGGCCTGCACGATGGCCAGCCCGAGACCCGTACTGCCACCGGACCGCCGCCCTGCGCTGCCGCTCGTGCCGCTGCCGGTGCCCCCGCCCGCTCCGGATTCCGTACGCGCGCGGGACGCGTCGCCGCGGGCGAAGCGCTCGAAGACGTGCGGCAGCAGGCCGGGCGGCACGCCGGGGCCGTCATCCCGCACCTCCAGCCGGACGAAGCGGCCCGTCCCGGGCACCGGGGGCTCGCGCCGGAGGCGGGCGACGACGGTGGTGCCCTCAGGGGTGTGCGTACGGGCGTTGGCCAGCAGATTGACCAGAACCTGGTGCAGCCGGTCCGCGTCGGCGCGTACGCACACCGGGTCGTCGGGCAGTTCCAGGCGCCACTTGTGGCCGGGCCCGGCGGCGCGGGCGTCGCTGACGGCGTCCACGACCAGCGGCGCGAGGTCGGTGCTCTCGTACGACAGCGGGCGGCCGGCGTCCAGGCGGGCGAGCAGCAGCAGGTCCTCCACCAGGCCGGTCATCCGCTGCGCCTCGGATTCGATGCGGCCCAAGGCGTGCCGGGTGGCGGGGCCGGGCTCCTCGCGCCCCCGCCGGGTCAGCTCGGCGTAGCCCCGTATCGAGGCCAGCGGCGTGCGCAGCTCGTGGCTGGCGTCGGCGACGAATCTGCGGACCCGCGTCTCGCTCTCCTGGCGGGCGGCGAGCGCCGAACCGACGTGGCCCAGCATGCGGTTGAGTGCCGCGCCGACCTGGCCGACCTCCGTACGGGGATCGGCCTCGGCGGCCGGGACGCGCTCGTGCAGGGCCACCTTGCCGCGGTGCAGCGGCAGTTCGGAGACGCGGGTGGCCGTGGCGACGACCCGGCGCAGCGGCCACAGCGCTATCCGGACCGTGGCGGCGCCCGCCAGACCGGCCGCCACCAGGCCCGCGGCCGTGACGCAGACCTCCACGACGATCAGCCGGCCGACGACGTTCTGTACCTCGCCGGACGGCAGACCGACCAGCGCGAGGTCGTCCGGCGCGGAGGCGACGCGGTAGTCGCCGAGCCCCGGCAGGGTGACGGTGTGCGGACGCCCGTCCCGCGGTACGCCGGCCAGCGCGCCCACCTGCTCGTCCGTGAGTGTGACCATGTTCTGCGCGGGCATCGGGTTGCGCGCGTCGATGCTGCGGGCCGCCGCGATGATCTCGCCGTCGGAGGAGACGCGCGCGCCGACCGTGCCGATGGGCTGGCCGGGCCCGACGATGAACCCGAGGCTCCGGTGATCGAGGAAACTCCCCTCCCGGGCACCCGTGTGCTGGGCCGACTCCAGCAGCTTGTCGTCCAGTTGGCCCTGGAGGTAGGAGTGCAGGGCGATGGTGGTGACCGTACCGATCACCGCACAGACCACCGCGATCAGCATCACGGCGGAAACAACCAGCCGCGTACGCAACGTCCACCGCCGGGGCCGCAGGCGTAGGTGGCGGGGGCGGCGGTGGCGGTGGGGGGTGGTGGTAGGGGGTGGGGCGGCTGTGGAGGTTGGCGTGGCTGTGGGGGGTGGGATGACTGTGAGGG
>NZ_LGCW01000124.1:0-3161 GCF_001279365.1 Streptomyces sp. NRRL F-5755
GCCCCACCCCCTTCCCACCACCCCGCGAGCGGCCGAATCGACCCCGATTTTGGATTCCGGGGCCCGAACAGGGTATTTTTCTTCTGCACGCCGCGACCGGGGAAACCCGGCCGAAGCGAGCACCGGGACGTGGCGCAGCTTGGTAGCGCACTTGACTGGGGGTCAAGGGGTCGCAGGTTCAAATCCTGTCGTCCCGACTCGTAAGAGTCGCAGGTCAGGGCCTTGTTTCACTTCGGTGGAGCAGGGCCCTCGATCGTTTGCGGCTGCTGGAGCGGCAGGTCGGCGACCATGACCGCGTACACCGGGGAATCCGGGAACGGCTGGTCCTCGCCGATCTTTCGGTAGCCCCAGGCTTCGTACAGGGTCTGCACTCTCGGATGCGTCGTGTCGACCAGCAGTGCAGCGAGATCTTCGTCCCTGGCCTCCATCAACGCCCGGTGCAGCCGCTCGGCGGAGCCCGTCTTCCGCCACCGCTCGCGCACCATCAGCTCGGAGAAGTGGAACGTGCGGCCCTTCTCGGGTACGGGCTCCAGTTGCCCCCGCCACCACTCCCGCCCCGGCGCACTGGGAGCCCCGTACGCGAAGCCCACCGCCTCGCCGCCGTCGTACGCGATCACACACGAGAAGCCCGGGTTGCCGCCCCAGTGATCCACGAACCAGGGAAATTTCTGCCGGAACGCGTCGTCGGTCATCCGGGCGGCGTGCACGTCGGCATGTACGCCGATCAAGGTCTGCCGGCTGTCGGGCAGGTCTGCGTGGGTGAAGTGGCGCAGTTCAAGGGTGGGGGTCATCGAGTCCGCTCCGTTTCGAACGCTGGAAAGCGCCAGTCGTGCTGCCGCAGCGCCTCCACCAGCCTGTGCCCCTCCTTCGCTCCGGTGCGGATCATGGCGGCGGCCGTGGTGTGCAGTTCGTTCCAGGAGTGCGGGCGGCCGATCGTGGCGGCGTCGGGGACGAGGGGGAGGGCGACGGACAGCGCTTCGGCGGGCTCGCCGGACCCGGCGTACGCGTGGGCCAGGCAGCATCCGTACCAGGTGCGGTCCCGCCGGTAGGAGTCCGCCAGCCCGGCCAGCCCGGTCCGCAGATGATCGGCGGCGCCGGTCCAGTCGCGCAGATGCATGGCGATCATGCCCCGCTGGAGCGTGAACCACGTGTCGCCGTAGAAGTACATCCACGCGGGCTCGTCCTCCGGGCGCTCGGACGCCCGGCCGATCAGCCTCCGCGCCTCGTCGAGCAGGCGGTGGGCGTCGTCGCCGGCGCCGTTGAGGGCGTGGCCGCGCGCGGCCATCTGCGCCGCCATCCCCCGTACGCCGGGGGACGCGCCCGGGGCCGACCGGCGAGCCGCCTCGGCGAGGCGTACGGCGCGGTCGCCCCGACCGCCGGACCACGCCATGTGTGCCTTCATGCTCAGCGTCGTGGCGGCCATGTCCGCGTCACCGGCCTCCAGCGCCCAGTCGTGACTGCGGTCGTACCAGGTGAGAGCGGCGGCGGTCTGTCCCTGATCCTGCGCCATCCACGCGAGGAACTGGGCGTGCTCGGAGGCGAGCCGGATCACCCGGTCCGCGAGCGGCCCTCTGGCGCCCGCGAACAGGCCGACAACGGAACCGAGTTGCTGCCGCATCAGCCCCACCAGCGGACGGGACCCGATCAGGTCCTCGGCGGAACGGTGCTCGGCGAGCAGCCTGTCCAGCCAGTCCAGCGTGGGGGCATCCACCTTGTGCGTGGCGTCGGCCGCGCCGGTGATGCGGGCCAGCAGGTCGTCGTCCGGCCCCGGACCGGGCAGCAGGAGCCCCGCGACGGGCCGGCGTTCGGGGCCCGTGGCATGAGGCGGCGCCCCCAGTCCGGCGAGGATGCGCTGCCGCACCTCACTCGACGTCACCCGGCGGCGCCCGCGCTCGATGTCCGACACGTCCGGCTGCACCAGGCCGACGAGTTCGCCGGCCTTGGTCTGCGAGAGCCCGGAGAGCTTGCGGTAGGTGCGCAGGACGGCGCCCCAGTCCTCGGCGGCGAGCGCCGTACGCAGCTCTGGGTGGGACCAGAGGCCGAGGCCGGGTGCCGTCATAGGACGAATATAGGGCGGCCCATAGGGAGGTGGGATGGGGCCGGTGCGCGCTCGTCCCGATGATCGGTCCGTACACCCCGGCGGCTGCGCTGACGCCCCGGGGACGCGACCGACCTGAAAGGGCGAATCGGCATGGCGCACGTTGCCGAAAACCTGCCTCGCGCACCCGAGAGCGCAGCCGCCGCCAGACACCTGGTGAGCGAAGCCCTCTCCACCTGGGGCCTGGAGGAACTGGCCGATGACGGCGCCCTGATCGTCTCCGAGCTGGTGACCAACGCCGTTCAGCATGCGCGGAGCCGTTCCGTCCGGGTCACCGTCACCCGGCTGGAGCCGGCCCGGGTGCGTATCGGAGTCGTGGACAAGTCGGGGAAGGTGCCGTGGCTCCGGGAGCCCGGCGGGGCGGACGAGGGCGGGCGCGGGCTGGTGCTCGTAACCGGGCTGGCGTGGGACTGGGGCAGTGAGCCGTTGCCGTGGGGCAAGCGGGTGTGGGCGGAACTGCACGGAGGCGGGCAAGGGATGCGCGGCGAGCGGTATCCCTGGGTGGGCGATCTGGTTCGGGACGGGGAGACCGGGCGGCACGGCATCGTCACCGACGTACTCGGGGGCGCCGAGTGGGTGCTTCGGCCGGAGTCGGGGCCGGGGCAGTGGAATTCGCGGAGGCCCGAGCGCCTGACCGTGGTCACGCCGCGCGCGTCCGTACGGGACCGCTCGTAGAGGCGCAGGAGGGCCTCACACCACCCTCCTCCCACTACGCACCACCGCCACCACCTCCCTCACCACCCCCACATCCGCCAGCGGATCCCCGCCCACCGCGATCAGATCCGCGTCGTACCCCGCCGCGATCCGCCCCTTGCGCCCGCCCACCCCGCACACCAGCGCCGCCGTCGATGTCGCCGCCCGCAGGGCCTGTGCCGGGGTGAAGCCGAAGTCGGCCATGGCGGTGATGCCGTACGGGTAGCTGCCGTGGGCCTTGATCGGGAAGATTCCCGAGTCGCTGCCCAGGGCCATGGCCACGCCGGCCTCGCGCAGGGTGCCCAGCCCCGCGATGAGGGCGGGGATACGGCGGGCGATGTGCGGGGGGGGGGGGGGGGCCCCCGGGGGG
>NZ_LGCW01000125.1:0-3135 GCF_001279365.1 Streptomyces sp. NRRL F-5755
GATGGGCGGTGAGTGAGGTAGGTGGGGGTGAGGTAGGTGGCGGGTGGGGGTGGTCGTCGGGGTGGTGCGGTGTGTGGGGGGGGGAGCCGCGGGGGCGTGATCGGCGGTGGGAATGCCGACGGCGCGTAGGACGTTCTGGGGGACGAACATCGAGGAGGAGCGGACACTGTGTTGGATCCCCAGGGTTTGTACGAATGGGAGCCGAGCGGGCTCGCGGCAGTGGAGGCGATCACCGCGCGGGACTCCGCGGGGCTGGTGCTGCTGTACCACTTCGACGGCTACATCGATGCAGGTGAGACCGGCGACCAGATCGTGGACCGGCTGCTGGGCAGCCTCTCCCACCGGGTCGTCGCCCGCTTCGACCACGACCGGCTCGTCGACTACCGCGCCCGCAGGCCGCTGCTCACCTTCCAGCGCCACCGCTGGACCGCGTACGAGACCCCGAGCATCGAGCTGCGGCTCGTCGAGGACGCCACCGGCGCGCCGTTCCTGCTGCTCTCCGGCCCGGAGCCGGACGTGGAATGGGAGCGCTTCGCGGCCGCGGTACGGCAGATGGTCGAGCGGCTCGGCGTACGGCTCGCGGTGAACTTCCACGGCATCCCGATGGGCGTCCCCCACACCCGCCCCGTGGGCATCACGCCGCACGGCAACCGCACCGACCTCATGCCCGGCCACGCCAGCGTCTTCGACGAGGCGCAGGTACCCGGCAGCGCCGAGGCGCTGATCGAGTTCCGGCTCGCGGAGGCCGGCCACGACGTACTGGGCGTCGCCGCGCACGTACCGCACTACGTGGCCCGGTCCCCGTACCCGGACGCCGCGCTGACCGCCCTGGAGGCGGTCACGGCCGCCACCGGCCTGGTGCTGCCGACCGCGGCGCACGCGCTGCGCACGGAGGCGCTGCGCACCCAGGAGGAGATCGAACGGCAGATCTCCGAGGGCGACGAGGAACTGGTCGCGCTGGTCAGCGGCCTTGAGCACCAGTACGACGCCGTGGCGGGCGCGGAAAGCCGCGGGAACCTGGTGGCCGAGCCGATGGAGCTGCCGTCGGCCGAGGAGATCGGGCGGGAGCTGGAGCGGTTCTTGGCGGAGAGGGAGGGGGAAGGGGGAGGGGCCTGAAGGCTCTGAGGAGCTGAGGGTCCTGAGGGGCTGAGTCCCCGAGGGGAGCGGGGCCTGGGCTGGGGAAAGGGGCGTCCGTCTTCCCTCCTGCCGCCTCCTCCGATGTAGCGTGTGCCGCATGGTGAAGGTGGGGCTTACGGGTGGTATCGGCGCGGGCAAGAGTGAGGTGTCGCGGCTGCTCGCCTCGTACGGCGCGGTGATCGTGGACGCCGACAAGATCGCACGCGAGGTGGTCGAGCCGGGCACGCCCGGACTTGCCGCCGTGACCGAGGAGTTCGGCCCGGAGGTGCTGGCCGCGGACGGTACGCTCGACCGGGCCAAACTGGGCGCGATCGTCTTCAACGATCCGGAAAAACTGCGGGCACTGAACGCGATCGTGCACCCGCTGGTGGGCGCGCGGTCGGCCGAACTGGAAGCCGCGGCAGGACCGCACGCGGTGGTCGTCCACGACGTGCCCCTCCTCACGGAGAACGGCCTCGCGCCTCTGTACGACCTGGTCATCGTCGTCGACGCCCGGCCCCGCACCCAGCTCGACCGGCTGGTACGCCTGCGTGGCATGGCCGAGGACGAGGCGAAGGCCCGCATGGAAGCCCAGGCGACCCGCGAACAGCGCCTGGCGATCGCCGACCTGATCATCGACAACGACGGCCCGCTGGAGGCTCTGGAGCCCCAGGTGCGCGAGGTGTGGGAGAGGGTACGGGGGTGGGAGGGGGCGGGGGCCTGAGCGGCGGGTTGGGGGCTGCTTACGGCAGGGGTTCGGGCCTGGGCGAATGTCGTACCTGCTGCGGACGCCGCGGCTGGAGCGGTGGGAGGCGGAGCAACGCGCCTTGACGGCGCAGCTATCCTCGCCGCCATGACCCGACCTGATCTTGCCTCCGTCCCGCCCTCGCCCGCTCCTCCTGCTCTTCCGTCCTCCGCCGGCTCCTTCGCCGTCCACATCCCCGGTGTGCCTGACGCGGAACTGGAGCCCGAGCCGCTGGACCCCGCCCAGATCATCTCCGGCGACCCGGTGGTGACCGGCAAGGTCCTGTGGGAGTCCCCGGACGGCAAGCAGATACGGGGAATCTGGCAGATCACCCCGGGCGTCGTCACCGACACCGAGGCGAACGAACTGTTCGTGGTCGTCAGCGGCCGGGCAACGATCGAGGTCGAGGACGGCCCGGTCCTGGAAGTGGGCCCGGGTGACGTCTGCATACTGCGCGAAGGCGACCGTACGCGCTGGACTGTGCACGAAACGTTGCGGAAGGCTTACCACATCAGCTTGTGAGCGCGTGTTCGGTGACGCAAAGGCCCCCGCCGCGTCCCGCAACTGCCTGGCCGACGCGCCCCCACCCTCGACAACCCAATCGGGTCTCCAGCGCCATGATTGGGGGCCGACCCGAGTGGGGAATGCGACGAAGGACGCACTTGTTGTGCCGCACGTAACGCCCGCACAACGGGCGGCGCATGTGCTTGCCCGCACCGAGCCGGCGAACGCCGTGCGAGCGCTGGTGGTCCGTAATACGGAAGAGGAGACGCCGTGGCCGAACGCAGCCCCGAGACGAACGTCATCAACTTCCGGGCCGCCGAGCAGTTGCTGGAGGCCCGCGACCCGCGTGGCGCCGTACAACTCCTGGACCCGGTCATCGCGGCCCACCCGGAGAACACCGCGGCCCGCCTACTGCGCGCCCGCGCCTTCTTCCTCGCAGCCCAACTCCGCCCGGCCGAGCTGGAATTCCAGATCGTCCTGGAACGCGAACCGGACAACGCCTTCGCCCACTTCGCCCTGGCCCGCACCCTTCAGCGCGCCAACCGCCCCGACGAGGCCCAACGCCACTTCCGCCTCGCCGCGGCTCTGGACCCCCGCCCAGACTTCCTGGAGGCCGCCCGCTTCGAGCCCCCTGCGCCCGAAGAGCCGTAGGCCGGGCGACCACGCACCGCTTCGTTCGCCTCCACCCGTCTCGCGCGGTCCGCTTGGCCTACCCAGCCCACGGGTTGCCGATGAAGTTGCTCTCCCTTTGGGGGCCGCCCCCCGCCCCC
>NZ_LGCW01000126.1:0-90060 GCF_001279365.1 Streptomyces sp. NRRL F-5755
GCGGCGGGTGGGCTGGTCCGGCGCCGGGCGGGCTGGTCCTGTGGCGGCTGGCCGGGCCTGGTCGGCTCGGCGCTCCTCGGCGGTCGGCTCGCGAGTTCTGTGGCGCGATGAACAGAGAGCGCCGGGCGAGTGCGTGGGGGTGCCCGGAGCGCGGTGCGCACGCATGCCATGCTGGCGCGGCCCCGCGTGCGGTGCCGCCGCGGGCCGGGTACTCGGGGACGCACACCCACGAGGAGGCGGCCCACATGTCCGGCGACACAAACCGCACAACGAATGGCCCTTCCGGGGCGGATGCGGCGCCCGGGGCACAGGCAGCGTTCGGCGCAGAGGCCACGCCTGGGATGGGCGCCGCGGGTGTGGGGGAGGCCGTGTTTGGTACGGAGAGCGCGCTCGGGACGCAGGTCACGTCCGGGGCGGAGGGCGCGGGTGGGGCGAAGACCGCGCCTGGGATGGGGGCCACGTCCGGAACGGAGGCTGCGCCCGGAACGGAGGCCGCGCCCGGGGCGAAGATCGCGTCTGGTACGGAGGGCGTGCCCGGGCCAGAGGCCGTGCCCGGGCTGGAGGCCGTGCCCGGGCTGGAGGCCGCGGGTGTGGGGGAGGTTGTGTCTGGTACGGAGAGCGCGCCCGGGCTGGAGGCCGTGCATGGGGCGGAGGCCGCGGGTGGGACGAAGGCCGCGCCTGGGATGGGGGCCACGTCCGGAACGGAGACCGTGCCCGGGGTGAAGGCAACGCCTGGGACGGAGACCGCGGGCGTGGCCGAAGCCGCGTCCGGAACGGAAACCACGTCCGGAACGGAGGCTGCGGGCGTGGTGGAGACCGCGTCTGGAACGGAGGCTGCGCCCGGAGCGGAGACCGCTCCTGGGACGGAGGTCACGCCTGGGATGGAGGCCGCGGACGTGGCGGAGTCCGCGTCTGGAACGGAGGCCACGTCTGGGGCGGAGACCGTGCCCGGGGTGAAGGCAACGTCTGGGACGGAGGCCGCGCCCGGAACGCAGACCGCGCCCAGGGCGAAGGCCGCAGACGTGGCAAAGGCCCCCGCTTCTGCTCCAGGCGCCCCCGCACCGCCAAGCTCGGGCGGCGAGCGGCCGGGCCGTTTCATGGCCGCCGAGATGGCCGAGCAGCCCGATGTGCTGCGCCGCATCCTTGCCGAGGGTGCACCCCGCATCCGTGCGGTTGCCGAGCAGATCGCCGCCCGCGGGCCGCGGTTCGTGCTGCTCACCGCGCGCGGTACTTCGGACAACGCGGCCCTGTACGCCAAGTACCTCTTCGAAGTGCGGCTCGGCAAGCCCTGCGGTCTCACCTCCATGTCCACGACCACCGCCTACGGGGCGCGCCCCGACCTCCGGGACTGTCTCGTCATCACGGTCAGCCAGTCCGGTGGCTCGCCCGACCTCGTCGCGTCCACGCGGGCCGCCCGTGAGGCCGGTGCGATCACGCTCGCGGTGACCAACAACGCGGGGTCGGCGGTCGCCGGGATCAGCGAGTTCCACATCGACGTACTGGCCGGTCCGGAGCGCGCCCTGCCCGCCACGAAGACGTACACGGCCGAACTCCTCGCCCTCTATCTCCTCGTCGAGGGCCTGCGCGTCAGCGCCGGACACCCCGGCCCGCGTGCGCCGGGCGACCTGGTCGCGGGTGACTTGGCCGCGAGGGCGCTGCCGGAACTCGCCGAGTCCGTCCTCGCCCGCCATGACGAGGTCAGGGCCCTCGCCGCCCGCTACCGGTTCGCGGAACGCATGGTGCTCACCTCCCGTGGTTACGGCTATCCGACGGCCAAGGAAGCCGCCCTGAAGCTCATGGAAACCAGCTATATCCCCGCCCTGTCGTACTCCGGCGCGGACCTGCTGCACGGTCCGCTCGCCATGGTCGACAACATCTCCCCGGTCATCGCGATCGTCACCGACGGCAAGGGCGGGCAGGCGCTGCGGCCCGTACTGGAACGGCTGCGCGATCGGGGTGCGGATCTGGTGGTCATCGGTGGCCACGCCGAGGTGGGGCGGGCGGCGGCCGGCTTCGCGCTGCCGACGGACGGCGTGGCGGAGGAGCTTCAGCCCATCCTGGAAATCCTTCCTCTCCAACGGCTTGCCTACGAAGTCACGCTCGCGCGGGGGCAGGACCCGGACGCGCCCCGCTCCCTGGCGAAGATCACCGAAACGCGCTGACGCGGCGTGCGGGGCTCGGTGACGGCGTTGTCATTGTTCAGGTGACTCCCGGCGGGTTAGCTTTCCGTCATGACTGCGGCCGGTTCCTGTCCCGTTCCTTCGCATGAGCCCCGTCCCCTGCGGGTCCAGGCGGTCCGAGGGGGAGTGGCGAGTGCCGTGGAGGCCGATGAGCTTCGGATCACGCTGCCTAACGGGGTGACGCTCCACCTCAGCGACGCAGGGGACCCCAGCGGTTTCCTCCTCGCCGAGATCCCCGCCGGCGAAGGATTCTTCGAAGTGCGACCGGGCGCAGCCAACTTGATGTTGATCAACGCCGCGCGCGAGTGAGCAGAGTGAGCATGCGCCGGTGACGCATCAGGCAACGACGCGCCAGGCAACGTCCGCCCCGTTCGCAAGCCCGCGTGGGCGTTAGTCGCTGGTGTGCAGCTCAGCGACGGGACTCCAGAACCCCCACCCGGCCCCCGCCCCCCACCTCAAAGCAACGCACCCCCAGTCGCATCGATCCACTGCCCCGTGACCCACCGGCTGTCGTCCGAAGCCAGGAATGCGGTGATGTCGCCGATGTCGCGGGGCTCGCCCACGCGCCCGAAGGGGGATGCGTCCGAATACGCCTGCCAGGCTTCGGGGTCGGTGCGGAGCCAGCTCGCGTTCATGTCGGTGTCGACGACGCCGGGGGCGACCGCGTTGACCGTGATGCCGCGGGGGGCCAGGGCCTTGGCGAGGGTTGAGGTGAAGGCGTCGATGGCGCCCTTGGTCATCGCGTAGGCGATCAGTTCGGGGACGGCGACGCCGTGGGTGAGGCCCGTCGATATGTTGATGATCCGGCCGCCGTCGCGCAGCCGGTCCAGGCCCAGCTGGGTGATGAAGAACGGGGCCTTCGTGTTGACCGCGAAGACGTGGTCGAAGTCTTCCTCCGTCGCCTGCTGGAGCGGTTCGCGGCGGCCGGTCACGCCGGCGTTGTTCACCAGGATGTCCAGGCCGTCGGCCTGCGCGTCGAACGCGGACCACAGGGCCGCGGCGTCGCCCGGGACGCCCAGTTCGGCCCGGACGGCGAAGGCCCGGCCGCCGGCCTCCTCGATCGCCGCCACCGTCTCCTTCGCGGCGGTCTCGTCGCGTCCGTAATGCACCGCGACCCGTGCGCCGTCGCGGCCCAGCCGCTCGGCGATCGCCCGCCCGATGCCCCTGCTGCCGCCCGTGACCAGCGCCGTCCTGCCCGTGAGCACGCCCATGACCGCGCCCCCCTTTCTGTATCGGTTGCTACAGAAAAACCGTAGCAGGGTTTCCGTAGCGCCCGCTATAGAATTCGAGGATGGCGACGAAACAGCGTGGACGGCCCCGGTCCTTCGACCGGGAGACGGCTCTGGAGCAGGCGATGCGAGCCTTCTGGGAGCACGGCTACGAGGCCGTCTCCATCGCGGACCTGACCGAGGCCATGGGCATCAAGGCGCCGAGCCTGTACGCGGCGTTCGGCGACAAGCGGACGCTCTTCGAGGAGGCGATCGAGGCGTACGTCCGGGACTTCGGCGCCTTCTCCGTCCGGGCCTTCGCCGAGGAGCCGACGGCGCGCCGGGCCGTGGCGCGGATGCTGCGCGAGGCGGCGGCCTTCCATACCCTGCCGGGCTACCCGCGCGGCTGCATGGTCATCACGGCTGCCACCAACTGCACGGCGCAGTCCGAGGACGTCATGCGCAGCCTCCAGGAACGCCGCGCCGAGAACGTGGAGACGATCGAAGGGCGGATAAGGAGCGACGTCGCGACGGGTGAGCTGCCTGCCGACACCGACGCCCACGCGCTCGCGGTCTATTGCGCGGCTGTCCTCCAGGGCATGTCGCAGCAGGCCAGGGACGGCGCGGACCGTACGACGCTGGAGCGGGTGGCCGAGCTGGCGATGGCCGCCTGGCCCCCCGGGAAGAGCGAGGAGTAGGGGCGGAAAACACCCGCGGGCCGCGGCGCCGGGACAGGACCCTCAACCTGTCCGGCACCGCAGCCCGGAGCTTCATCGGCCGGCCCGGCGGCGGAATGCGCCCCACGTGCGGCGGAGACGCACGCACGCCCAGAGGCCGGTCGACCTGAGGCCGTCGCGCAGTCAGGGCAGAGAGCGCTCGGGCCTCTATCCGCCCTCCTGTGCGGGGAGAGCGGAGGTTTCGGAGGTTCTTGGTGCGGTACCGCGGGCCTGGCGGCCGCCCTCGCGGGGTGCGATACCCAACTCATTGTGGACTAGACCATTTAGATCTGTCCATGCCCTTGCGGGGACAACACCCCTACCGTACGCCGGTAGGCTCCAGAGCGTGCCCTCCATGAACGATCTCGTACGCCAGCACACCGCCCTCAGCGACTCCGACCTGGAATGGCTGCACCTGCTGGTGTCGGAGTGGCAGCTGCTCTCCGACCTCTCCTTCGCCGATCTCGTCCTGTGGGTCCCCACCCTCGACGGCACGCGGTACGTGTCCGTCGCCCAGATGCGGCCCAACACCGGACCGACCTCCTATCAGGACGACATGGTCGGCCACCTCGTTCCGCGCGGCCGCCGGCCGATGCTCGACTCCGCCCTGGACGAGGGACGGATCGTACGCGAGGGCGATCCCGAGTGGCGCGAGGAGGTGCCCGTACGGGTCGAGTCGATCCCGGTGCGCCGGGAGGGCCGGGTACTGGGAGTGATCGCCCGGAACACGAACCTGCTGACCGTACGGACGCCGAGCCGGCTGGAGCTCACGTACCTCCAGAGCGCCTCGGACCTCGCGCAGATGATCGCCGCAGGATCCTTTCCCTTCCCCGGCCAGCAGGTCGACATGGACGCCTCGCCGCGCGCCGGCGACGGGCTGATCCGGCTCGACGCGGACGGCGTCGTCCAGTACGCCAGCCCGAACGCGCTGTCCGCCTACCACCGCCTGGGCCTCGCCGCCGACCTCGTCGGCCACCACCTGGGCCGGACCACCGCCGAACTCGCGCCCGCGCGCGGCCCGGTGGACGAGGCGCTGGTGAAGCTGGCCAGCGGGTGGGCGCCGCGGGAGTTCGAGGTCGAGGGGGAGGACGGGGTGATCCAGCTGCGCGCCATCCCGCTCAAACCCAAGGGCACGCACATCGGTTCGCTGGTCCTGCTGCGCGACGTCACCGAACTCCGGCGCCGCGAACGGGAGCTGATCACCAAGGACGCCACCATCCGGGAGATCCACCACCGGGTGAAGAACAATCTGCAGACCGTGGCCGCGCTGCTGCGTCTGCAGTCCCGCCGGATGGACTCCGAGCAGGGGCGCGAGGCGCTCAACGAGGCGGTGCGCAGGGTCGGTTCGATCGCGATCGTGCACGAGACGCTGTCCCAGAACCTCGACGAGCGCGTGGAGTTCGACGAGATCGCGGACCGGGTGCTGGCGATGGTCGCGGAGATCGCGCCGGGCGCGGTCACCACGCGCCGCACCGGCCGCTTCGGGATACTCGACGCCGAGGTCGCCACTCCGCTGTCCATGGTCCTCACGGAGGTCCTGCAGAACGCCCTCGAACACGCCTTCGTTCCGGGCGATCAGGGGTCCGTCGAGGTCGGCGCGGTACGCGGCGGCAGCCGTACGGAGCCCCGCCTGCTGGTCACCGTCCAGGACAACGGCCGCGGCCTGCCGGACGGGTTCGACCCGCACCGGGCCGGGAACCTCGGCCTGCAAATCGTACGCACCCTGGTGGAGGGCGAGTTGGGCGGAAAGTTCGACATGGTGCCCGGCGCCGAACGGGGCACTCAGGTGATTCTCGACATTCCCGTACGAGCGGAGAAGCACTGATGAAGCCGCCGCTCATCAAGTGAGCGGCGAACGGACGGAATTCGGGAAGGAATACGGGAGAGAAGTCCGCGCGGAGTATCCGGGCCGCCCAACTGCCGTACAGCAGATCGACGTAACGAAAGAGTGACGGCGATGGCGGCGAATGGACAACGGTGTGGCGGGGGCTCCGCGTTCCGGGTGGGGAGCGGCGCGGCGGAACGGGGCCCCTGGTCCAGACCGGAGGGCCGGGGTCGTATTCGCGGGTGCCCGCCAGGCCGACGCCGCCGGTGTGAACAGCAGTAAGCCCCGGACCCATCTGGTCCGGGGCTCAAAGCTCACGTTGCGTGGGGGGCTCCCAGGCGCTCGGGGCGCTGGGGGAGCGGTGGGGGTACTGCGCGCTGCGGCTCGGGGGCCACGGGGGGCGTCTGCGGTCAGGCGCTGGCGTTGCGCGCCCGGTTGCGAGCTGCACGGCGCTTCATGGCGCGGCGCTCGTCCTCGCTGAGGCCACCCCAGACACCGGAGTCCTGGCCGGACTCCAGCGCCCACTGCAGGCACTGCTCCATGACGGGGCAGCGGCGGCAGACGGCCTTGGCTTCCTCGATCTGCAGCAGCGCAGGACCGGTGTTGCCGATGGGGAAGAAGAGCTCGGGGTCTTCCTCGCGGCAAACGGCGCGGTGACGCCAGTCCATGGCTGCTCCATCTCCTCGTGTGACGGGATCGTTGCTTGTGAATGTGAACGCTTTCACGAATCCCTCCACAAGGGAAGGGCCAAACCCCAGTTGGGAACTGGTGCGGTCCTGAAGAATGAGGAGGGGGATTCGGGCTCTCAAGGGGGCCGGAAGAAACGGCCGTCCCGATCGCCATGAAGAGAGTCGCAAACCTCGGCGGCGGATACAACCCCTTCCGGAAACTTTTTTTTGATTCCTTGGTGTCGCCTAGGTCACAGCCGTACTTCTAGGGGGTGGAAGTCAGCCTAAACGTTCGACTGAAAGGACTTTAGGCCCTACTGCTCACACAATCACACGCAGTGCACGGCGAACGCCTGTGAACGTCACGCTCGTACGGAGCCCGAGGTGGTCGCCGTCCATCTGGAACGGCAGTGGAGCCTGCGAATGCAAGGTGAAGTCCGTCAAGTCATGGAGCGAGACCACATGCTTGCCACGGGGGCCGCGCTCCGGTGTTGACGCCAGGAGCTGGGTCGCGTAGCGCGTCACCGCGGTCGCGGAGAGTTTCGACAGGGCGAAGACGTCCAGGGCCGTGTCGAAGGACGCCGCGGGCGCCGGGTAGACCGGGCGGTTGCCCAGGTAGGTCCAGGGGGCGGTGTTGCAGATTATCGACATGACCAGGTGTTCCACCGGGTCCTCGCCCGGCCGCTCCAGGGTGATCGTGCCGTGCCGGCGGTTCGATTCGCCGACGTACTGCCGCAGCACCTGCCGCATGTAGAGCGAGTGCGTCGAACGCTTGCCGCGCTCCCGCTGCTGTTCGACCCGGCCGACCACCCCCGCGTCGAAGCCGAAGCCCGCGCAGAAGGTGAACCACCGGGCCGGCACGCCCTCGTCGTCGCTGCCCGGGGTGCCCGCCGCCAGCCCCAGGCCGACCGTGCGTTCACTTCCGTCACGCAGCGCGTCCAGAAGAGCACCCGTCGCCTCGACCACGTCGTTCGGCAGGCCGAGTGCGCGGGCGAAGACATTGGTGGAGCCGCCGGGGACGACAGCGAGGCGGGGCAGCGCTTCGGGGTCGGGCCCGTGCGTCAGCAGACCGTTGACGACCTCGTTCACCGTGCCGTCGCCGCCGAGCGCGACGACCAGCTCGATCTGACCCCCCTCGGCGGCCTGCCGGGCCAGGTCGCGGGCGTGCCCGCGGTACTGCGTCTCGGCGACCTCCAGCTTCAGGTCGCTGGCCAGCGCATGGGTGAGCACTTCACGCGTACGCGCACTGGTGGTGGTAGCTGCGGGATTGACCACGAGAAGTGCGCGCATGGTGAGCAGGGTACCTACTTGCCGGTACCCGACCCACTCCCTGCCCGCCGTGCCGAGGGCGCCCCGGGGCTACCCTGCTGGGGTGAGCAGTAAGCAGAAGCGCCCCGCGGCCAAGGCGGCCCGGACCACCCGGCCGGCCGAGGCGACGCGGGGCAGCAAGCCGGACGGAACGGACGTACGGGCCCAAGGCGCGAAGGGCGCCTCGTCCGGCAAGGGCGCCCGGACGGGCGACGGCGGCAAGAAGGCGGCGACCGGGTCCGGCAAGGCCGCCGCCGCCGGGCCGAGCGGGCCTCGGCCCGGCCGGATCGGCGCCGCCGCTGTGCTCACCGCCGTCGAGGGTCTGGCGCTGGCCGCGCTCGGCGTCTACATGCTGGTCATGGGCCTGGCCGGCTCGCCCGACAGCCCCCGCCAGGCGGAGATGGGCGGCCTGACCGTGCTGGCGCTGGCGGCGCTGCCGCTGGTCGCGGCGCGCGGGCTGTGGCTGCGCCGCCGCTGGAGCCGTGGGCCCTCGCTGATCACCCAGATCGTGGCGTTTCCGGTGGCGTGGACGCTGGTGAACGGCGGCGGCGCGCTGATCGCGGCCGGCATCGGCCTGGCGGTGGTGGCCATCGCGGTGCTCGCCCTGCTGGTGAATCCGACGGCCACCGAGGCGCTGGGGATCGCCCCGCGGGACTGAGCCATGGGGCAGGGCCCGTGCGTACCCCGCCCGTACCTCATCCGTACGGGGAACGAAGGCGGCGAGCCGCGGCCGTACGGTCGGTCCGTGGCCGTACGGGCGGTACGTACACCGCCGGGCAGCGGTCGGGCGGCCGACGTACGGCGCCCCGGGCTCCTGGTGAGACCGGGGCGGTGGCCGACGACGGGAGGTTCGCTCACTCCTCCACGAGGAGCTTGTCGCGGAGCTGGGCCAGGGTGCGGGCCAGCAGGCGGGAGACGTGCATCTGGGAGATGCCGACCTCCTGGGCGATCTGCGACTGGGTCATGTTGCCGAAGAAGCGCAGCAGCAGGATCTTCTTCTCGCGCGGCGGCAGATCCTCCAGCAGCGGCTTGAGGGATTCGCGGTACTCGACGCCCTCCAGCGCCTCGTCCTCGGCGCCCAGGGTGTCGGCGACGGCCGGCGACTCGTCGTCGGTGTCCGGCACGTCCAGGGACAGGGTGCTGTACGCGTTCGCCGATTCCAGGCCCTCCAGGACCTCTTCCTCGGAGATCGCGAGGTGCTCGGCGAGCTCGTGGACCGTGGGGGCGCGGCCGTGGCGCTGGGAGAGCTCGGCGGTCGCGGTGGTCAGCGACAGCCGCAGCTCCTGGAGGCGGCGGGGCACGCGGACCGCCCAGCCCTTGTCGCGGAAGTGCCGCTTGATCTCGCCGACGACGGTGGGCGTGGCGTACGTGGAGAACTCCACGCCGCGGTCCGGGTCGAAGCGGTCCACGGACTTGATCAGGCCGATGGTGGCGACCTGGGTCAGGTCGTCCAGTGGCTCGCCGCGGTTGCGGAAGCGCCGGGCCAGGTGCTCGACGAGCGGCAGGTGCATGCGCACGAGCGCGTTGCGCAGTTCGGCGCGCTCGGCCGAGCCGTCGGGCAGCTTGCGCAGCTCGTAGAACATCGCCCGCGCGCCGCTTCGGTCATGGGGGTCGTGAGGGTCATGAGGGTGGTGCGGGGTGTGCGGATCGCGCTCGTTCCGCCTGTGCTCGCTCTGGTCCATGTGGTCCGCCCGCTCTGCCTGCTCCGCGTCCAACCGGCCGCCGTGGTCATCCGCGCCCACCGGTTGCGGCCGGGCATGCTGCTCGGGGATGGCCACACCGGGCGCCATCCGCGTGCCGCGATCAAGATCCTTCACGGGGCCCCCTGTTCGGTCATGACGGTCCGGGACCGGCGCCGCGCTCCTTGTACAGGCTGATCGTGACCGTACGGTCCTCCGCGACGGTGGAGTCGACCTTGCCGGCCAGCGCGGAGAGCACCGTCCAGGCGAAGGTGTCGCGCTCGGGGGCGCGGCCGTCGGTCGTCGGGGCCGAGACGGTCACCTGCAGCGCGTCGTCGATCAGGCGGAAGACGCAGCTCAGCACGGAGCCCGGCACGGCCTGTTGCAGAAGAATCGCGCATGCCTCGTCCACGGCGATGCGCAGATCCTCGATCTCGTCGAGGGTGAAGTCCAAGCGGGCTGCGAGGCCGGCCGTGGCCGTACGCAGCACCGACAGGTAGGCACCCGCAGCGGGCAGCCGGACTTCCACGAAGTCCTGGGTCCCGGGCTCGCCTGCGATCTGGGACACCCTCACCTCCAAGGTGACACAAGCTGGTTGAGCTGATATTCGCGCCGGTCGCGACCCCTCTCGTGAACAAGAGGAGAACGATCCGGCGCGGCACGTGGTTCGCCTGCGACGCTATCGCGATCTGCGGGGCGATGTCGCCCGGAAGAGGCAGGGCCGACCTCCGGTACGACGGCTGGTCCCGCAGCGTCCCGCAGTCCTACGACTGTCACTCATTGTAAGCCTACGGGTACGGACAGTGGCTAGGGGTCTGCACTGCCAAATCGAAGCTGATTACGCTGCGTTGACGTTCGAGACGCCCGCGAGGTTGTGCAGTGCATCTCCAGTGAGCCGGAAGACGGTCCATTCGTCCATGGGTTCCGCGCCGATCGACCGGTAAAAACCGATGGACGGTTCGTTCCAATCCAGGACTGACCACTCGAAACGTGCGTAGCCGCGCTCCACGCATATCTCCGCGAGGGCCGCCAGCAGCGCCTTGCCGTGGCCGCCGCCGCGGGCCTCGGGGCGGACGTAGAGATCCTCCAGATAGACACCGTGCGTGCCCGTCCACGTCGAGAAGTTGCGGAACCACAGAGCGAAGCCGACGGGGCCCTCCGCGTCCTCGGCCAGGAGCGCGAAGGCGGCCGGGTGCTCGCCGAAGAGGGCCCCGCGCAGCTGCGCCTCGGTGGCCTTCGCGGCGTCCGGCTCCCGTTCGTACGCGGCCAGCTCGCGGATCATGGCGTGGATGACGGGGACGTCGTCGACCGTCGCGGTGCGGATCATGCCTGAAGGCTAGCGGGCGGTACCGACAACCGGCCGCGGGGTCCGGGATTCGGGCCGTGGGCAGGCCGGCAGCCCCCTTCCGGATGCCCCTTTTTCCGGTTTGCGGCCGGCTTGCGGCGCCTTCGTCAGACGAGCATCTCGTCGACGAAGCACCACCGCCAGGACTCGCCCGGCTCGTACGAGCGCATCACCGCGTGGCCGGTCGCCTCGTAGTGGCCCGTGGCGTGCCGGTACGGCGAGGAGTCGCAGCAGCCGACGTGTCCGCACTCCAGGCACAGCCGCAGCTGTACGGGGTGGCTGCCGACGGCCCGGCACTCGGGGCAGGTGTCGGTCAGCGGGGCGGGCTCGGGGCGCGGCAGTTCGGGAACATGCGGGCACTCGCTCATGATTGCCAGGTTAGATCGCACCAGCGGGTACGGCACGGGTGGCCGCCGCGATGACCGGGCGGCGCGGGCCGGCCCGGCGGGACGGGACAGGACGGGCGAGGCCGATGGACGTGATGCCACTTCTGCTGCTGGTCGCGGGAAGCGCGGCGGTCGCCGGGGCCGCCCGGCGCACGCCCGTGCCCGTACCGCTGCTGCTGGTGGCGGCCGGGCTGGCCGCCGCGTACATCCCCGGCGTACCGGACTACACCCTCGATCCGCACATCGTGCTGCCGCTGCTGCTGCCCCCGCTGCTGCACACCGCCGCGCTGGAGAGCTCGTACCTGGACCTGCGGGCCAACCTGCGGCCGGTGGCGCTGCTGTCGGTCGGCTATGTGCTCTTCGCGACGGTCGTCGTCGGGTACGTCGCGTACCTGATGATCCCCGACCTGCCGCTGGCGGCGGCGCTCGTGCTGGGCGCGGTGGTCGCGCCCCCGGACGCGGTGGCCGCCACCGCCATCGCCCGCAGGCTGGGCCTGCCGAGCCGGATCACGACGATCCTCCAGGGCGAGTCGCTGGTCAACGACGCCACCGCGATCACCGCGTACAAGGTGGCGGTGGCCGCGGCCGCCGGGGTGGGTGCTACCTGGACCGACGGCATCCGGGAGTTCGCGGTCGCCGCGCTGGGCGGCATCGGGGTCGGCGCGGTGCTGATGATCCCGCTGCACTGGCTGCGCTGCCGGCTGCGGGACGCGCCGCTGCTGGAGAACACCCTGTCGCTGCTGATTCCGTTCGTGGCCTATCAGGTGGCCGAGGAATTCGGGGCGTCCGGGGTGCTGGCGGTCGTCGTGGTCGCGCTCTACCTGGGGCACCGGTCGTGGCAGGTCGACTTCGAGACGCGGCTCCAGGAGGAGGCCGTGTGGAAGATGGTCTCCTTCGTACTGGAGTCGTCGGTGTTCGCGCTGATCGGCCTGCAACTGCCGGTGGTGCTGCGCGGGCTGGGCGAGTTCGGCGGCGGGGAGGCGGCCTGGTACGCGGTCATAGTGTTCGTGGTGGTGGTGCTCGCGCGCTTCGTGTGGGTCTTCCCGGCGACGTTCGTGCCCCGGGTGCTGTCGGAACGCATCCGCACCCGCGAGCCCGGTACGAACTGGAAGGCGCCCGTGATCGTCGGCTGGGCCGGGATGCGGGGCGTGGTGTCGCTGGCGATCGCGTTCTCCATCCCGGTGACCGTCCACGATTCCGACGAGGGCTTTCCGGCCCGCAATCTGGTGCTCTTCCTGACCTTCACGACGGTCATCGGCACGCTCGTGGTCCAGGGGCTGACGCTGCCGCCGCTGATCCGCGCGCTGCGGCTGCCGCAGCGGGACGAACGGTCCGAGACGCTCGCCGAGGCGCAGGCGCAGAACGAGGCGTCGCGGGCCGCGGAGCAGCGGCTCGACGAGATGCTGGAGGACCCGCGCAACGCGCTCCCGGGCCCGCTGGCCGACCGGCTGCGCACCGTACTGGAACGGCGGCGCAACGCCGTGTGGGAGCGGCTGGGGACGGCAAACGAGGTGACGGGGGAGTCGGCGGACGCCACGTACCGGCGGCTGGCGCGGGAGATGATCGACGCCGAACGCAAGGTGTTCGTGCAGATGCGGGACGAGCGGCGGATCGACGACGAGATGATGCGGGTGCTGCTGAAGCGGCTGGACCTGGAGGAGGCGGCGGCGTACCGGGAGGGGGTCGACTAGGGCGGAGGGCCGGAGCGGCGGCTCAGGGGGCGCCTGTGATGACGGCGGTGACCGTCGTACCAGGAGCGAACGCCCCCTCCTCGGCCAGGGTGGTCAGGCCCAGGAGGAGCTTCGCCACGTAGAGGCGCTCCAGCGGGACGCCGTGGCGGGTCTCGAAGTCCGCGGCGAAGGCGTCCAGTTCGGGGGTGCGGCGGGCGTAGCCGCCGCAGTGGAAGCGGGGGTCCAGGTCCCAGGTGCCGCGCCGGCCGCCGAAGGCCGCGTGCTGGAGGCGTTCGGTGTCGGCGGCGAGGAAGTGCGGGGTGCCGCCCTTGAGGACGGGGATGCCGAGGGCGCGCTGGTCCGGGGCCAGCCCCGCGGCCAGGCCCGCGAGGGTGCCGCCGGTTCCGCAGGCGACGGCGGCCACGTCGGTCTCGCCGCGCAGCTCCCGGCCCAGGGCCGTACAGCCCTGGGCGGCGAGCGCGTTGCTGCCGCCCTCCGGGACCGCGTAGTACGGGCCGAAACGTTCGCGCAGCGCCGCCGCGACCTCCGGTTCGGCCTTGCGGCGGTATGTGGCGCGGTCGACGAAGTGCAGCCGCATGCCGTCGGCGGCGCAGCGCGCCAGGGACGGGTTCAGCGGCTTGCCGGCCAGTTCGGCGCCCCGTATGACGCCGATCGTCGCGAAGCCCAGCAGGCGGCCGGCCGCCGCGGTGGCCCGCAGGTGGTTCGAATAGGCGCCGCCGAACGTGAGCAGCGTGCGCTCCCCGGCCCCGGCCGCCGCCCGCAGATTCGGCTCCAGCTTGCGCCACTTGTTGCCGGGCAGCTCGGGATGTATCAGGTCGTCCCGTTTGAGGAGCAGCCGCACACCGCGGCGCGCGAACCGCTCGTCCTCGATCCGCTGGAGCGGGGACGGCAGACGCGGCCGCAGTGCGGCGAGGCCGGGGGCGGGGGTGGTCACGCGACCCATTGTCGCGCGGCGGCGGTACCTACTTCAGCCGGGCGCCGATGCGGGCCCGCATGTCCTTCATCGTGAAGCCCTTGGGGTCTATCTTGTCGGCCCGCCATTCCAGGTGGCCGATGACCGAGTACTCGTTCCAGTCGTGGACGCGGCACAGCGCGGCCGCGGCCTTCTCGATGGCCTCCAGCTGGGCTTCCGGCCAGGGATCCCTGCCGTCGCCCAGGTTCTCGCACTCGAAGCCGTAGAAGTGGACGTTGCCGTCGGCGTTGTACTGGTTGGTGGGGGGAAGCTGCTTCTTCTCGGCGATCACCGCGTTCAGGACGTCCCGGTCGCCGCTGCCCGCGTGGTTGGACCGGCCGCAGCCGACCAGGTGGACCCGGCCGTCCTTGGTGATCACGCCGTGGCACAGCGGGCCGGGCAGCGCCGAGGTGCCGTCGTAGCACAGGCGGACCGTCTCATCGGTCCCGGACGTGACGGTGTGGTGGATCACCACGCCGTGCACCGGTCCCCAGGCGCCGTGGCCGTTGCGGTTGTGGGTGCGCCACTCGCCGACCTCGACGACCTCCAGACCCTCGTCTCTGAGGGCCTTGAGGAAGGTGTTCGCGGACATGGGTGGGGCCATGGCCGACTCCGTTCGGTGCGCGGCGGCCGCCGACCGCGCACCGCCTCGTAAAACGCTTGTACTGGAACGTCAGGTCCCAGGCCAGCCGTTCGTCGCGTGTGCGAGCGGGTGAGCGAGCGCTTTCAGCCGCTTTCCACCGCTTTTTCCCCTGCTTTTTCAGCCGCGCAGAAAGCCGTCGCCGTGGGTGGCGATATGGGCTTCGAGCGCGCTCAGCGCTTCCTGGGTGGCCTGGGCGGAGCCGCTGCCACGGCGCTCGGCGTAGTAGGCCGCGCCCAGCTTCTTCAGCAGGTCGTTGCCCGCGCGCTGCTGCTGGACCTCGTCGACCTTCTGCTTGCCCTGGTTCAGCGCGCTCTGTGCCTGCTCCTTGGCGCGGTCGAGAAAGCCTGCCATTGCTGCCTCCATGAGGTCGGGGGAGGGGCGTTGGGCCCGCCGGTGACGGGCTGTACCCGATCAACGGACCGGACGTTACCCGCGTTCCCGTGCCAGGCTGGGGATGTGAGTGCGGACGGGGACGGCAGCGTGCGCCGGGGTGCGGACGGGGAGCGCGGCGGGTACCGCGAGCGGGCCTCGCGGCTGTCCGGCGCGGTCGTATGGGCGAAACGGGTGCCCGGCGGCGTCCCGGAGGCGCCGCAGCGGGTGCTGCCCGACGGCTGTACGGACCTGCTGTGGATGGACGGCCGGCTGACCGTGGCCGGCCCGGACACCACCGCCCACACCCCGGCCGTGCGGCCCGGCTCCCTCGTCGTCGGGCTGCGCTTCGCCCCTGGTCAGGGGCCCGCCGTCCTCGGCGTACCGGCACACGTACTGCGTGATCAGCGGGTGCCGCTGGACGAGCTGTGGCCCCGGGACCGGGTGGCGCGGCTGGCCGGGACGCTGGCCGGGACAGGATCACCCGGAAGAGTGCTGGAGGAGATCGCGGTGGACCGGCTGCGGGCGGCGGACGACCCGCCCGACCCGGCACGCGGCCTGATCGCCGCCGCGCTCGCCGACGGCCTTTCGGTGGCGGAGGTCGCCCGGACCGTCGGCGTCGGGGAGCGGCAGCTGCACCGGCGGTGCCTGACGGCGTTCGGCTACGGCCCCAAGACGCTGGCCAGGGTGCTGCGCCTGGTGCGCGCGCTGGAGCTGGCCCGCGGCGGCATGCCGTACGCGGACGTGGCGGCCCGTGCCGGGTACGCGGACCAGGCGCACCTGGCACGCGAGGTGAAGGCGCTGGCAGGGGTCCCGCTGGGGGTGCTGGTGGCCTCGGGTTAGCGTGTCCGTCATGGACTACCAGGCCGTTCTTGAGGAGGTAGCGGCCTTTGCGAGGCCGTATGTCGGACATGGGCAGGTTGCCGATTACATACCGGCGCTGGAAAAGGTGCCGATGGACCGCTTCGGCATAGCGGTCGCCGACATCAACGGCGAGGTCTACGGGGTGGGGGACTGGGAGGTCCCGTTCTCCGTGCAGTCCATCTCCAAGACGTTCTCGCTGGCGCTGGTCATGGCCAACGACAACGACGACATCTGGAAGCGGGTCGGCCGCGAGCCGTCGGGCACCCCGTTCAATTCGCTCGTGCAACT
Organism: Streptomyces sp. NRRL F-5755; assembly: GCF_001279365.1. Taxonomy (NCBI): domain Bacteria; kingdom Bacillati; phylum Actinomycetota; class Actinomycetes; order Kitasatosporales; family Streptomycetaceae; genus Streptomyces; species Streptomyces sp. NRRL F-5755. The sequence continues at coordinate 16,123 of NZ_LGCW01000126.1, forward strand.
GGAGTGGGAGAACGGCGTACCGCGCAACCCCTTCATCAACGCGGGCGCGCTGGTCGTCACCGACCGCCTCCAGACGCTGACCGGCGACGCCAGCACCACGATGCTGCACTTCCTGCGCGAGGAGAGCGGCAACCCGGACCTCGCCTTCGACCAGGCCGTGGCCGACTCGGAGGCCGACCACGGCGACCGCAACGCGGCGCTCGCGCACTTCATGGCGAGCTTCGGCAACCTGGAGAACCCGGTCCCCAGCGTCATCGAGCACTACTTCTGGCAGTGCTCCATCGAGATGAGCTGCCGCGACCTGGCGACGGCCGGCGGCTTCCTGGCCCGGCACGGGCTGCGCGCGGACGGCAGCCGCCTGCTGGAGGCGCGCGAGGCCAAGCGGATCAACGCGGTGATGCTGACCTGCGGCACGTACGACGCGGCCGGGGAGTTCGCCTACCGGGTCGGGCTGCCCGCCAAGAGCGGCGTCGGCGGCGGCATCGTGGCCGTCGTGCCGGGGCGCTGCACGCTGTGCGTATGGAGCCCCGGGCTGGACACCCGGGGCAACTCGGTGGCGGGCGCGGCGGCGCTGGACCACTTCACGACGTTGACCGGCTGGTCGGTGTTCTGAGCCGGGCGGTGGTCCGGGCGGAGCCGCCGGGTAGCGGTCCGCCCCCTCGCGGGCGCATCGTGGGGGCGAGGAGGTGTGTCGCCATGGAGCACGAGATGCGCGCGGAGTACGCGGACGGCGGATCGCCGCGAGAGCCGGACGCGCCGGTCAAGATCTGGCACATGGTGCGGCTGGACAGCACGCTGTCCATGTGCGGGCGCGAACTGCAACCGGACGCGGCGGTACAGTCCACGGACGCCTGGGGCACGTCCGCGGCCGAACCCTTCTGCCACTCGTGCGGGGCGCTGTACCTGCGGGAAGTGCCGTAGGCCGTCGCCCGAAGGACGCGCCGTAGGCCGTTCGAAGCCCCGCCCGCGCCCCGTCCCGTACGCCTACGCCGACGCCGCGAACAGATCCACCCCGTGTCCGTCCGGGTCCTGGATCACCGCGTACCGCTGCCCCCAGTCCGCGTCCCACGGCGGCTTCTCCCCGGTGTATCCGGCGTCGACCAGCTCCGCGTAGACCTTGTCGACCTCCGCCGGATCGGCGCACTCGAACGCCAGGCCCGTCGCGGCGCCGCCGGCCGGCGGTGTCCACCCGGGGTCGATGGAGCGCGCGGTCTCGTACGTGTCCCACATCAGGCGCAGTCCGCCGGGCAGCGTGGCCTCGGCGTGCGGGGCGGTGTCGGCCTCCGCCGGGACCGTGAGGCCGAGGCGGCGGTAGAAGGCGAGCGAGGCCGCCATGTCGGCGACGACCATGCCGATCGCCGCGAAGCGCGGGGTGGTGGTCGCGGTGGAGTGGGTTTCGTTGCTCATACGGGGGAGCGTAGGCAGCACGCCCGGACCGGGTCTTGAAGAAATCGGACGCGGCCCGGCCACCCGCTTTCATCCCTCTCACGGGCTCCTGACCACCCGTTTCAGCCCCTCAAGGGCACCGGATCACCTGTCCCGCATACGACAGGTTGCCGCCGAACCCGAAGAGCAGGACCGGGGCGCCGGACGGGATCTCCCGCCGTTCCACCAGCTTGGACAGGGCGAGCGGGACGGAGGCGGCCGAGGTGTTGCCGGACTCGACGACATCGCGCGCGATCACCGCGTTGACGGCGCCGATGCGCTCCGCCAGCGGTTCGATCAGCCGCAGGTTGGCCTGGTGCAGCACGACCCCGGCCAGGTCGGCCGGTTCGATGCCGGAGCGCTCGCACACCTGGCGGGCGATGGCCGGGAGGCGGGTGGTGGCCCAGCGGTAGACGGCCTGGCCCTGCTGGGCGAAGCGGGGCGGGCTGCCCTCGATGCGTACGGCGTCGCCCATGTCCGGGACCGAGCCCCACAGCACCGGGCCGACCTCCGGTTCGGGGGCGGCCGTGACGACCGCGGCGCCCGCCCCGTCCCCGACGAGTACGCAGGTGGAGCGGTCCGTCCAGTCGACCACGTCGGTGAACTTCTCGGCACCGACGACCAGCGCGTTGACCGCCGACCCGGCCCGGATGGCGTGGTCGGCGGTGGCCAGCGCGTGGGTGAAGCCGGCGCAGACGACGTTGAGGTCCATGGCGGCGGGCGACGGCAGGCCGAGCCGGGCGGCGACCCGGGCGGCGGTGTTGGGGCTGCGGTCGACGGCCGTGCAGGTGGCCACCAGGACGAGGTCGATGTCCTGGGCCGTCAGGCCGCTCGCGGCCAGCGCCTTGGCCGCGGCGGCGGCGGCCATCGCGTCCACGGTCTCGTCGGGGGCCGCTATGTGCCGGGTGCGGATGCCGACGCGGCTGCTGATCCACGCGTCGTCGGTGTCGACCATCTGCGCGAGATCGTCGTTGGTGAGTACCCGGGAGGGCTGGTAGTGGCCGAGGGCCAGGACGCGTGCGCCCGTCATGGGATCCCCTGTGCGTGTGCGGACGGTATCCGTTCAGTGTTGGGGGTGTGGCTCCTGGGAGGCGTTGCGTGATGCGCCAATCTTCGGGGGCGTCTTCTGGAGGGAATGCCACGTACCGCCCGGAGCGGGCGCCTCCGGCGACCCCGTACGGTGACGTGATTCCGCGCACGCGACCGGCCCGGCCCCGACGGCGGTGCGCTGTCGGAGGCCGGGCCGGCCGTCGGTGTCCCGCTCAGGCGAGCGGCTTGAAGCGGCGCAGCCGGAGGCTGTTGGCCACCACGAAGACCGAGGAGAAGGCCATCGCGGCCCCGGCGATCATCGGGTTGAGCAGGCCGGCCGCGGCCAGCGGCAGCGCGGCGACGTTGTAGCCGAAGGCCCAGAAGAGGTTGGCCTTGATGGTGCCGAGGGTGCGGCGGGCGAGGCGGATGGCGTCCGCCGCGGCGCGCAGGTCGCCCCGTACCAGCGTCAGATCGCCCGCCTCGATGGCGGCGTCCGTGCCGGTGCCCATCGCCAGCCCCAGGTCGGCCTGGGCGAGCGCCGCCGCGTCGTTGACGCCGTCGCCGACCATGGCCACCGACTTCCCCTCCGCCTGGAGGGCCTTGACCACCGAGACCTTGTCCTCGGGCAGCACCTCGGCGATCACGTGTTCCGCGTCGATGCCGACCTCGGCGGCCACCGAGCGGGCGACGGCCGCGTTGTCGCCGGTCAGCAGGACCGGGGTGAGGCCGAGGGCGCGCAGCCGGCGGATCGCCTCGGCGCTGGTGGGCTTGACCGCGTCGGCGACGACGAGCACGGCCCGCGCCTCCCCGTCCCAGGCCACGGCGACGGCGGTGTGTCCGGCGTCTTCGGCGGCCGTCTTGGCTTCGGCCAGTGTGGCGGGCAGTTCGATGGCCCAGTCCGTGAGGAGCGAGGTGCGCCCGACGAGGACGGCATGGCCCTCGACGACGCCCTGGACACCGCGGCCGGGTACGTTCGCGAAGTCCTCGGGGACCGGCAGCCCACCCGTACGCTCGGCCGCCGCACCGGCGATGGCGCGGGCGATGGGGTGCTCGGAGGAGTGCTCCAGGGCGCCGGCCAGGCGCAGCGCGTCCGCCTCGGACACCCCGTCGGCGAGGTGGACGGCGGTGAGCGTCATCGCGCCGGTGGTGACGGTGCCGGTCTTGTCCAGGACGACGGTGTCCACGCGGCGGGTGGTCTCCAGGACCTCCGGGCCCTTGATCAGGATGCCGAGCTGGGCGCCGCGGCCGGTGCCGACCATGAGGGCGGTCGGGGTGGCCAGGCCCAGCGCGCAGGGGCAGGCGATGATCAGTACGGCGACGGCGGCGGTGAAGGCGGCGACCGCGCCCTCGCCCGTGATCAGCCAGTAGCCCAGGGTCCCGAGGGCGAGTGCGATGACGACCGGGACGAAGACGGCGGAGATCCGGTCGGCCAGGCGCTGGGCGGCGGCCTTGCCGTTCTGCGCGTCCTCGACCAGCCGCGCCATGCGGGCCAGCTGGGTGTCCGCGCCGACCCGGGTCGCCTCGACGACGATCCGGCCGCCGGCGTTGACGGTGGCGCCGGTGACCCGGTCGCCCGGGGCGACCTCGACCGGCACCGACTCGCCGGTGAGCATCGAGGCGTCCACGGCGGAGGAGCCGTCCACGACCGTGCCGTCGGTGGCGATCTTCTCTCCCGGGCGGACCACGAAGCGGTCGCCGACGGCCAGTTCGCCCACCGGTACGCGGACCTCGCGCCCGTCCCGCAGCACCGCGACGTCCTTGGCGCCCAGCTCCATCAGCGCCTTCAGCGCGGCTCCGGCGCGGCGCTTGGAGCGGGCCTCGAAGTAGCGCCCGGCCAGGATGAAGGCGGTGACGCCGGCCGCGGCCTCCAGGTAGATGTTGCTGCCGCCGTCGCCGCGCTCGATGGTCAGCTCGAACGGGTGGGTCATGCCGGGCATCCCGGCGTGGCCGAAGAACAGGGCCCACAGCGACCAGCCGAGCGCGGCGAGCGTGCCCAGGGAGACCAGGGTGTCCATGGTGGCGGCGCCGTGCCGCAGGTTGGTCCAGGCGGCCTTGTGGAACGGCCAGGCGCCGTACGCCACGACCGGCGCCGCCAGCGTCAGCGACAGCCACTGCCAGTTGGTGAACTGCAGCGCCGGGACCATCGCCATCAGGATCACCGGCACGGCCAGGACCACGGAGACGGTCAGCCGCTGCCGCAGCGGGGCGAGGGAGTCGGCGTCCGCTTCCGGCGCCGGGGCCGCGCCGGGTTCGGGTGGCGGCGGGGCGGGGGCCGGGGGTTCCGGTACGGCGGCCGTGTAGCCGGTCTTCTCGACAGTGGCGATCAGGTCGGCGACGCCGATGCCCGCGCCTTCCTCGTAGGTGACCTTCGCCTTCTCCGTCGCGTAGTTGACGGTGGCGATGACGCCGTCCATCCGGTTGAGCTTCTTCTCGATGCGGGCGGCGCAGGAGGCGCAGGTCATGCCGCCGATCTCCAGCTCGATGCGGTGTCCGTCGACGGTGGTGGTCATGGCTGCTCCTTCGGGGGCGGTGTGACGGCGGAGGGTCGCTGTCGTCCACTGCCTGGACTGTATACCCCCCAGGGGTATACGCGCTACCCCTCCCCGGTATCGGGTGACGCCGCCCCGGCCGCCCGCAGCACCCTCCCGCCCAGCTCCCGCAGGTACGCCGCCAGCTCCGCCGGTTCGTGCACCGTGAACTCATGGCCCAGCATCGCCAGCCGGTACGCCGTCCAGTCCAGGGGGTCGGGCCCGGTGCGCAGGCGGCAGGAGCGCTCGTCGATCGGCTCCACCTCGACCGCCGCGTTCCCCAGCCGGGCGGCCACCTCGTCGGCGGGCGCGTACACCGTGGCCACCGCGGCGACACCGCCCGCCGCCAGACTCCGCAGCTGCCCCTGGACGTACGCGGCGGCGTCCTCGGCGGGCAGGTCGCGCGGCGGTGTCCGTACCCCCGTGGGGTACGGGTCGGACAGCCGGTCGACCCGGAAGATCCGCCAGTCCTCGCGCTCGTTGTCGTACGCGACCAGGTACCAGCGGCGCCCGGCCGAGACCAGCCGGTGCGGCTCGACCAGGCGCTTGGAGGGGGTGCCGTCGCCCGCCCGGTAGGAGAACCGGACCCGCTCCTGGTTGGCGACCGCCGCGGCCAGGATGGTCAGATGGGCCGGATCGACGGTCGGGCCGTCCCCGGAGGGCATCGGTACGGTGGCGGTGCCGAGCGTGCCCACCCGCCGCCGCAGCCGGGACGGCAGCACCTGCTCCAGCTTGGCGAGGGCGCGTACGGACGCCTCCTCGATGCCGACGACGGTGTGCCCGGCCGCCGAGCGCAGGCCGACGGCGATGGCCACCGCCTCCTCGTCGTCCAGCAGCAGCGGGGGCAGCGCGGTGCCGGCAGCGAGCCGGTAGCCGCCCTCCGCGCCCATCGTGGCGTGCACCGGATAGCCGAGTTCGCGCAGCCGCTCGATGTCGCGGCGGATGGTGCGGGTGGTGACGTTCAGGCGTCCGGCGAGTTCGCTGCCGGGCCATTCGCGGGGTGTCTGGAGGAGGGACAGGAGATTCAGCAGGCGGGCCGAGGTTTCGCTCATGCCCGCATCATGGCCGACAAAGTAGGACCGGGTCTGTCCTATAGGCGCCCTAACGTTCTGGTACGCAGCAGCTCGGCGCCCGCCGCGCCGCACCTGCCGTCCGCCGCCCGAGCCGCGGACGCTTCGCAAACCCCCAGGCCCTCAGGAGACAGCGCCATGCCCACCCCGCCCACGACCGCCCCCGGCACGGCCGGCCGCAGACGCTGGATCGCGCTCGCCGTCGTGCTCACCGCAGCCTTCATGGACCTGGTGGACGCGACCATCGTCAACATCGCCATACCCAGCATCCAGCGGGACACCGGCGCGTCGTTCGGCGCGATCCAGTGGATCACCGCGGGCTATGCGCTCGCCTTCGCCGTCGGCCTGATCACCGGCGGCCGGCTCGGCGACATCCACGGCCGCCGCCGGCTCTTCCTGCTCGGCATGGGCGGCTTCACCGCCGCCTCCGCGCTGTGCGGGCTCGCCGCCGGACCGGACATGCTGATCGCGGCCCGGGTCCTCCAGGGGGCGATGGCCGCGCTGATGGTGCCGCAGGTGCTGGCGATCATCCACGTCACCTTTCCCCCGCACGAGCGCGGCAAGGTCTTCGGCATGTTCGGCGCCGTCGTCGGCCTGGGCGCGGTGTGCGGCCCGCTGATCGGCGCGCTGCTGACGCAGTGGGACCTCCTCGGCCTCCAGTGGCGGCCGATCTTCCTGATCAACCTGCCGGTCGGCATCGCCGGCATCGTCCTCGGCCGCCGCTTCATCGCCGAGTCCCGCGCCCCCAAGGCGCTGCGCCTGGACATCGCCGGCATGCTCCTGGCCGCGCTCGCCCTGCTGATGGTGCTCTATCCGCTCACCCAGGGCCGCGAACTGGGCTGGCCCCTCTGGGGGTTCGTGTCGATGGCCGCGAGCCCGCTGGTCTTCGCCGTCTTCGTACGGTACGAGCGCGCCAAGGCCCGCAAGGACGGCTCGCCGCTCGTCGAGCTCTCCCTCTTCAAGCTCCGTACGTTCGCCGCGGGCACCGGCGTCCAGCTCACCTTCGGCGCGCTGTCCGGCCTCTTCTTCCTGGTCTGGACGCTGTGCATGCAGCTGGGCCTGGGCTGGGGGCCGCTGCACGCCGGGCTGACCGGAATCCCGTTCTCGCTCGCCTGCTCGGCGGCGGCCGGTGTCTCCGTACAGAAGCTGGTGCCGCGCTTCGGACGCAAGGTGCTCCAGGCCGGGGCGCTGATCATGCTGGCCGGTGTGCTGCTCTACATCGCGGAGGCCGGGCGGTACGGCACCGGGCTGACCTCCTGGCAGATGGTGCCCGCGATGCTCCTGATGGGCGGCGGCATGGGCCTGATCGTCGCCCCGATCACCGACGCGGCCATCTCCGAGGTGCCGGCCGAGCACTCCGGATCGGCGTCCGGCATCTTCAACACCACCAGCCAGCTGGGCATGGCGCTCGGGCTCGGACTGTCCTCGGTGGCCTTCTTCGGCGTGCTCGACGACGCGGCCGGCGGGGACCCGCGGGCGGCGGTCGTCGATGCCACGGTCGTCTCGCTGTGGTGGGTGGCGGCCGGGCTGGCGGTCATCTTCCTGCTGCTGTTCCTGCTGCCGGGCAAGGCCCGCACGGGCGGGGGAGCGGACCGGTCCGCGGCGCCCGCGGAGGAGTGCAGCTCTACGGAGGCGGACCCGGTCCTGGTCCACTGACGGAACGACGGACTGCCCGCGGCGCCTTACCCCCGCTGCGGGTAGTCCCTGCCGTTCAGCGCGCGGTAGATGAACCGGGTGGCCACCTCGACGGCCTCCTCCTCCGGCAGCTCGTGGAGCAGCTGCGCGGGGGCTTCCATCATCGCGCTCATCAGCGTCAGCGTGGTTTCGACGGACGCCGGCAGGTTCTGTACGTGTGCCAGATGGTCGGCCAGGTCCGCGGCCTGCGCGCGGCGGAACTGTTCGAGGGTGCGCGCGAAGTCCTCGCTGACCAGCGCCGCCTGGCGCAGCGCGAGCATGGTCGGCGCGTACTCCCGGTGCACGCGCAAGTAGACGGCCACGTGGTAGCGGATCGCGTCCGGATCGGTGAAGTCGGACATGTGCCCCTCGGCGTCCGCGAAGCGGTCGCTCACCGCGGCCAGCTCGTCCAGCAGCGCCTTGAGCAGCTCTTCCTTGCCTGCGAAGTGGTTGTAGAAGGAGCCCGCCGCCCGCCCGGCCTCCGCCGTGATGTCGGTGACCTTGGTGTTCAGGTAGCCACGGGTCGCGAACAGGCGCTTGGCCGCCTCGATCAGCGCCGCCCTGGTCTCGCTGGCCTGCTCCGCGCGCTTCACGTGTCCTCCCGCTTCCTTGACAGCGCACGCTAGCAGCCATCACGATGAATCTAAGTTCAGTGAATTGAGTTTCAGTGAAAGGGGTTCGTCATGCGGGTACTCGTCGTGGGCGGGGGACCGACCGGACTGACGCTGGGCATCGAGCTGGCCCGGCGCGGCGTCGGGGTACGCGTGGTCGACAAGGCGACCGCGTACTTCGACGGCTCGCGCGGCGACGGCATCCAGCCGCGCACGCTGGAGGTCTTCGACGACCTCGGCGTGCTGGACGCCGTACGCGCGGCCGGGGCACCGCCGGCACCGCTCCGGGTGCACCTCGACGGCCGGTTCGCCGGCGAGCGCTGGATGACCGAGCCGCGCGACCCCCGCCCGGACGTCCCGTACCCGAACGGCTGGGTGCTGGGCCAGTCGCAGACCGAGGCCATCCTGCGGGACCGGCTGCGGGAGCTCGGCGTACGCGTCGAGCTGGGCACCGAGCTGACCGGCCTGGCGCAGGACGCGGACGGGGTGACCGCGCGCTTCGCCACCGGGGAGGAGGACCGGTTCGACTACCTGGTGGGGGCCGACGGCGGCGCCAGCTTCGTACGGAAGGCGATCGGCGTGGCCTTCCCCGGCGTCACCGACGAGTCCTTCCGGGTGCTGGTCGGCGATGTGACCGCGCCGGGCCTCGACCTCGCCGTCGGCCACTGGTTCGCCGCGGCGGACGCACCGGTGAAGGGCGTCGCGCTGACCCCGCTGCCGGGCACCGGGCGCTTCCAGCTGATCACGCCGCTCGGGGACGGCGACGACGCCTCACTGGCGACGATGCAGGCCGCGCTGGACCGGTTCGCGTCCGGGGTGCGCCTGACCGGGCACGGCTGGTCGACGGTGTGGCGGCCGAACGTACGGCTCGCCGAGAAGTACCGGGTGGGGCGGGTCTTCCTGGCCGGGGACGCCGCGCACGTCCACCCGCCGACCGGCGGCCAGGGCCTGAACACGGGCATACAGGACGCGTACAACCTCGGCTGGAAGCTGGCGGCGCAGACCGACCTCGACAGTTACGAGACCGAGCGGCGGGCGGTCGCGGCACGCGTGCTCGGGGTGAGCACCGACCTGCTGGACAAGTACGTGGCGGGTCACCCGGACGCGCACAAGCGCGGCGAGGAGGGCTTCGGCCTCGACATCACCTACCGCGCCCCGGACGCCACCGGCCCCCTCGTCACCGGCGACCGCGCCCCCGACGCCCCGCTGCTCGACGCGGACGGCAAGGACGTCCGCCTCTTCGACCTCTTCCGCGGCCCGCACTTCACCCGGCTGACCTTCGGGGCGCCCGCCCCGGACGAGGAGCACACGTACGCCGTGCTGCGTCCCGGCGACGCGCCGGGCCACGGGCGGTACGTCACCGACGCCGAGGGCCACGCCTTCGCGGCGTACGCGGCGGCGCCGGGCGACACCTTCCTGATCCGGCCGGACGGCTACCTGGGCTGAGCGGCCGCGTCCCCGGGGCCGAGGGCGGCGGGGACTACAGCCACCCGTTGCGCTTGAAGCCCCGGTGGATGAGGAAGCAGAGGGTGAGCGTGACGGCCATGATCAGCGGATAGCCGAACGTCCAGTGCTTCTCCGGCATGTGCTCGAAGTTCATGCCGTAGATCCCGCACACCATGGTCGGCACGGCGAGGATCGCCACCCAGGCGCTGATCCGCCGCATGTCCTCGTTCTGCGCCACGGTCACCTGCGCGAGATGCGCCTGGAGTATGGAGTTCAGCAGCTCGTCGAAGGCCGTGATCTGCTCGGTCACCCGCTCCAGGTGGTCCGACACGTCCCGGAAGTATGTGGTGAGGTGCGGGTCCACCAGCGCCATCGGCCGGGTGGCCAGCGCGTTCAGCGGGCCGCCGAGCGGCGCCACCGCCCGCTTCAGCTCCAGCAGTTCGCGCTTGAGCTGGTAGATCCGGCCCGCGCCGGTGCCCGAGCCCTTGGCGTCGCCGCCACGTTCCTCGCTCTTCGCGCGGCGCGGGCTCTCGGCGAAGACCTCGCTCTCGACATCGTCGATGTCGTCCTGCACGGCGGCGGTGACGTCCAGATAGTCGTCCACCACCAGGTCGGCGATGGCGTGCAGCACCGCCGACGGGCCTATGGCCAGCTGCTCGGGATCGGACTCCAGCTGCTCGCGCAGCGGGCCGAGCGAGCCGTGGCCGCCGTGCCGGACCGTGATGACGAAGTCGGCGCCGGTGAAGACCATGATCTCGCCGGTGTTCACCACCTCGCTGGTCTCGGTGAGCCGGTCGTGCTCCACGTAGCAGACCGTCTTGAACACCGTGAACAGCGCGCTGTCGTAGCGCTCCAGCTTCGGCCGCTGGTGGGCGTGCACCGCGTCCTCGACGGCGAGCGGGTGCAGCCCGAACAGCTCGGCGATGCCCGCGAACTCCTGCTCCGACGGCTCGTGCAGACCGATCCACACAAAGCCGTTGCCCGACTCGCGGACCCGGCGGACCGCGTCCTCGGCCGGGTGGTCGCCGGGCTGGCGCACGCCCTTCTCGTAGACCGCGCAGTTCACCACGGCGGTGCCCAGCGGCGAGCGCGCCGGATGGCTGAGGTCGACGCCGCGGCGCCGCTGCTGCGGCAGCCGGACCGCTTTACGAAGGTTGCTGATCACCGACACGGCACCCAGTATGGCCCGCCCGTACGGCGGAACGGGGCGTGCGGCCGAACCCGCGCGCCCCGTCCCGTACGTACACGAACTCGCCCGTACGGGACCTCAGCGGCCCGCGACGTGCCGGGGCCTGGCCGCGCCGAGCCCCATCGCCACCTGCGGGACCAGCAGGGCCAGCAGCACGATCACCGGCACCGTCCAGCCGCCCGAGGCGTCGTGCACGGCGCCCAGCACCGCGGGCCCGGTGGCCGCCAGGATGTAGCCGAAGCACTGGGCCATGCTGGACAGCTGCGCCGTGTGCCGGATGTCCGGGGCGCGCTGCACGATGAACAGCAGGGCCAGGCTGATCGCCGCGCCCTGGCCCAGGCCCAGTAGCGTCATCCACACGTACGCGCCGCCGGCCGGCGCGGCCAGCATCCCGGCGAACCCGGCCGCGCAGAGCACCGCGCCGAGCGTGGCCAGCGCGCCCGCCGGCAGCCGCCGCCCGACGATCACCGGTGCCAGGAAGGAGCCCGCGATGCCCAGCAGCGAGGAGAACGACAGCATCCAGCCCGCGTCGCCCGCGCTCAGCCCGGCGTCGGTGAGCATGGTCGGCAGCCAGGCGGCCGCCGCGTAGTAGCTGAGCGACTGCAGGCCCATGTACGCGGTGACCTGCCAGGCCAGCGGGGAGCGCCACAGGCCGCGCACCGGGTGGGCGGCCTCGCGGGCGGCAGCGGCGGTGGTACGCGTACGGCTGCGGGTCTGCGGCAGCCACACCACCAGCGCGATGACCGCAAGCGAGCCCCAGCACGCCAGCGTGGCCTGCCAGCTCAGCCCGGCCGCGCGCTGCACCGGCACGGTGACCCCGGCCGCCAGCGCCGCGCCGCCGAACAGCGACATCGAATACAGCCCGGTCATCAGCCCGGACCGGGCCGCGAAGTCGCGCTTGATCAGGCCGGGGAGCAGCACGTTGGCGACGGCGATGCCCGCGCCGATGACGATCGTCCCGGCGAACAGCGCGACCACCGAGTCCAGCAGCCGCAGCGCGGTCCCCGCGCAGATCAGCGCCATGGTGCCGAGCAGCGAGCGCTCCATCCCGAAGCGGCGGCCGAGCCGCGGCGCGACCGGGGCCAGCAGGCCGAAGCAGAGCAGCGGCAGCGCGGTCAGCAGGCTGGTGGCCGCGGCCGACATCCCGCTCTCGTCGCGGATGGTGCCGGCCAGCGGGGACACGGCGACCAGGGCGGGGCGCAGGTTGAGCGCGAGGAGGATGACGCCGGCGGCCAGGTAGAGGGCGCGGCGTCCGGCGGCGCCCGGTGGCGGGGTGTGCGGGGCGGTGTCCGCGGCGGGCGCGTCCGGCCGCGCGGCGCCGGTGCCGGGCGCGCTCAGGGTGGCGGCCGGTCCGTCGTCATGCATGGTCATCTTCTTCCCTGGGCTTACGTCATGTGCTGGGGGCGTCCGCCGCCGGGTCGCCGCCGTCGTCCTCGGGCCGGGCCACGCGCAGCGCGTCCATGGCCTCGGTCAGGTGCTCCAGCGCGGCGCGTTCGGCGGCGTCCGGGTCACGGGCCTCGATGGCGTCGACGATGGCGGTGTGCGCGTCGAACTGGTGGCGTACGGAATAGGGCAGCCGCTGGCCGACGACGGCCTGGAGGGTGCCGCGCAGCGCGTCGCTGAAGTGCTCGTACAGCTCCGCGAGCACGCTGTTGTGCGCGGCCGCCGCGACGGTCCGGTGGAAGAGCACGTCCGCGTCGATGAACGCGCCGACGTCGCTGTTCGACCAGGTCCGGTCCCGCTCGGCGAGCGCGGCCCGCAGGGCGGCCAGGTCCTCGCCGGTGCGGCGCAGCGCCGCGTAGCGGGCCGCGTCGCGCTCCAGCGAAGCACGGACCTCGTAGGCCTCCAGGGCGGCGGCCCGGCGCAGCCTGCGCTGCACCGCGGCCCCGAAGTCGCTGCTGGCCCGTACGTACGTGCCGTCGCCCTGGCGCGGCTCCAGCATCCCGGTGTGCACCAGGGCGCGCACCGCCTCGCGGACGGTGTTGCGGCCCACGTCCAGCGTCTCGACCAGGACCGGTTCGGCGGGGATCTTCTTGCCGACCTCCCACTCGCCCTCGGCGATCAGCCCTTCCATCTGCTCGATGACCAGGTCCACCAGGCTGGTGCGGGCGGTGCTGCGCAGCGGCATGGGCGCCGTCCTCCCTCTCGATTCCACCTGTGATGGGAACATCCCATGTTTGGCGGTGTCAAACGGCCGGGGTTAGCCTGAAGCCGCCGGTGATCCGCCGATCACCGCCCGGCGGTGGGGCCCGCCGGACCCGAACCGCGGCCGCGAAAGGCCGCCAACGGTCCCTGCTTGCAGAGCGGAACGCAGCAACGCACGCACCGCGCGAGTAGGAGACGTATGAGCACCGGAGCCCCCCGCCCCTTGACGGCCGACGCCACCTCCGTCCCGGCCGCACCGCATACCACCGCGCCACCCGCACAACGCCCGCGCCCCGGGCCGCCCTGGCAGGGCCAGTGGCCGGTCATCGGCGTCGTCGCGCTCGGCGGCGGCATCGGGGCTGCCGCCCGGTACGGCGCCGGCCTCCTGTGGCCCACCGCCCCCGGCGCCTTCCCCGCGACCACCCTGCTGATCAACATCGTCGGCTGCGCCCTGATGGGCGTCCTGATGGCCCTGATCACCGAACGTGGCACACCGCACCACCTGCTGCGCCCGTTCCTCGGCACCGGCGTCCTCGGCGGCTTCACGACCTTCTCCACGTACGCAGTGGACATCGAGCACCTGCTGACCACCGGCCGGGCGGGCCTCGCCCTGGCCTACCTCGCGGCCACCCTGCTGGGCGCGCTGGCGGCGGCCTGGGCCGCGTTCGCGGGTACCCGCCGCGTACTGACCCGGCACGGACGAGAGGGGTGACCGGCATGAGCGGGTCCACCGGCGCGGCACTGCGCCTGACCGTCCATCTCGGCGAGTGCGACACCTGGCACCACAAGCCGCTGTACGCGGAGATCGTGCACCGCGCCCGCGCCGCGGGTCTCGCGGGTGCCAGCGTCTTCCGCGGCATCGAGGGCTTCGGTGCCTCCTCCGTCGTGCACACCCAGCGCCTGCTCTCGCTCAGCGAGGACCTGCCCGTGGCGGTGGTCGTCGTGGACACCGAGGAGCGGGTACGCGGCTTCCTGCCGCAGCTGGAGGAGCTGGTCACCGGGGGGCTGGTGACCCTCGAACCCTGCGAGGTGATCCGGTACGGGGGCCGGGTGGGCGGGGGTGGCGACGGCCGGGTGGGCGGGGGCGGCGACGACCGGGCGGACGGGGGCAGCGCACGGTGAACTGGCTGTTCGTGGTGGCCGGCGCGATGGCCGGCGCGCCGCTGCGCTTCCTGACCGACCGCTTCGTGCAGGCCCGGCACGACTCGGTGTTCCCCTGGGGCACGTTCGCGGTCAACGTCGCCGGCTCGCTGGTGCTGGGCCTGGTCACCGGCGCGGTGGCGGCCGGTGCCGGCTCCTCGCGGCTGCTCCTCATGGCCGGCACCGGCCTGTGCGGCGCGCTGACGACGTACTCGACCTTCTCGTACGAGACGCTCCGGCTGGCCGCCGACGGCGCGCGGTGGCCCGCCGCGGCCAACGCGGCGGCGAGCGTGGCCGCCGCCCTCGGCGCGGTGTTCGCCGGTGTGGGACTCGCCCACGTCCTCTGGGCCTGAGCGGTACGCGCGGGGCCGGGCGCGCCGGGTGGGCTCGCCCGTGCGACGCCGCACCCGCACGGGTGAACGAATGGGGCCGACTTTCGAACGGAACCTTTCTTCACCGTCGTCCGACGCCGCGCCGGAATACGCTGGTGGCGCGGTGCCCCGGACCCCGGTTCGCACGAATACGAATCACACGTGCACGTCTTCTTCCAGGGGCGGGATCGCTATGGACCTCCACCGTATGGACCTCCACCGCCGGATCGGCATCAGCAAGATCAAAGTGGTGCGGCCCGAAGGAGAACTGGACCTCATGACGGCGCCCCGCTTCCGCGACCTGCTGCGCCGGGGCCACCGCGGCTCCGCCGGCCCGCCCCGGCTGATCGTCGACCTCGGCGCGGTGACCTTCATGGACTGCTCCGGGCTGCGGGAACTGTGCGACGCGCAGACCTGGGCCGTGGAACAGGGCGGCTGGCTCCGCGTCGTACACGACCGGCGCGGCATCGCCACCCTGCTCAGGGCCACCCGGCTGACCGGCCGCTTCCCCCGCTACGCCACCGTGCGCGACGCGCGCTGCGACCAGATGGCGAACTGCTCACCGTGAACCGCGGGTTGCCGTGGGTCTCCCCCCGAGTGGTTTGCCCGGGGCATAGTAGCCATGCGACCGCGACCCCAAGACGATGAACGGGCCACCACCGGCCGACGACGGAGAGGGATGGTGTCCATGGCCCGGGAAGAGCGCCTGGCAACGGCTCGGGCGGACCTGCCAGGAGAAGCCTTCGGCGACTTCGACACCGCCGGTCTGCTGCGCCGGCTCTCCGCACACTGCGCCGGCCTGGCCGGCGCCGACGCGGCCGCCGTGCTCCTCGCCGACGCCCAGGACCGGCTGCACGTGGCGGCGGCCTCCGCCGACACCGCCCGCCTGCTGGACCCGGCCGGACCGGACGGCATCCGGTCCCCGTACGCCGACTGCCACCGCAGCGGCGTGGCCCGGACCGACATCGCGCTGACCGAGCCGCGCACCGCCGCGCGGTGGCCGCGGTTCACCGCCCGCGCGCGCGAGCGCGGCTACCTGACGGCGCACGTCATACCGATGCGGCTGCCCTCCCGCCCCGTCGGCGTCGTCGTCCTCTTCAGTTCCGGCACCGCACCCCTCGGCGAGCAGGGCGTGGCGTTCGCCCGGTCGCTGGCCGACCTGCTGGCCGTCACCGTCGCACAGCAGCGCAGTCTGGAGCGCAGCCACGTCGAGCGCGCGCAGTTGCAGAACGCGCTCAGCTCCCGCATCGTCATCGAACAGGCCAAGGGCGTCCTCGCCGAACGCTGGGGGACGAGCGTGGACGAGGCGTTCGAAAGCCTCCGGTCCTGCGCGCGCGCCCACCGCCGCCGGCTGTCCGACCTGGCCCGCCAGGTCGTCGACGGCACGCTCGACAGCGGCCTCGTGGAGGAGTACTTCCTCAACCGAAGGTGATTTCTGGGACCTTGTGGGAGGACCGGATGGCAGAAGTCTTCTTGCGGCGCCTGACCAGGTGGCAGGCCGAGGCACAGCGCGAGGCCGTCGCCGACCTGTACGTCGAGGCGTACCGCGGACCCTCCGGCGAGGAGTTCCGCGAACGGGGGGCCTTCCTGCAGCGGTTTGCCGAGCACATCCAGCGCCCCGGCTTCGAGATGGTGATCGCCAGCGACCCGGCGCTGGTCGGCTGCGCCTACGGCTTCCCCGCCGAGCGGGACGGCCGGCTCTGGCAGGGCTTCAACGGGCAGGTCCCGCGCGAACTGGAGGAACTGACCGCCTCCGGGCGGGTGTTCGTCGTCGCCGAGCTGATGGTGCTGCCCACCCACCGGCGCGGTCACGTCGCCACCCGGCTCCAGGAGACGCTGCTGCTCCGAAGCACCGCCGCCATGGTCGTCACCCTGGTCGACACCGCCAACGGGGCGGCGCGCTCCGCGGTACGGGCCTGGGGGTGGCAGCCGACAGGGCGGCTGCTCCGTTCCGACGACGGGGAACCCCAACTGGAGGCGTGGAGCCGGGGACTGGCGCACTGACGCACGGCGCAACGGTACGAAGCGTGCCGGGCGCGCGGTGCGGAAC
Organism: Streptomyces sp. NRRL F-5755; assembly: GCF_001279365.1. Classification (NCBI taxonomy): domain Bacteria; kingdom Bacillati; phylum Actinomycetota; class Actinomycetes; order Kitasatosporales; family Streptomycetaceae; genus Streptomyces; species Streptomyces sp. NRRL F-5755. Next base: position 32,801 of record NZ_LGCW01000126.1, read on the forward strand.
GCGTACGCGCGCGGCAGGGCTCCGGTGAACCCGCCGCGCGCGTAGGCGCTGTCGGACCGTGGTGCTCGCGCACCGTAATTTCCCGGGTCCGCGGCGTTGCCACGCCTTACCGGACCTGCCGGGGGAGGGCGCCGGTCAGGAGCGTACGCCCTTGAGGCCGTTGGCCCAGAGCTGGTCCACCTTGGCCCGCTCGGTCTCGTCCGGCTGGGAGTTCGTGCAGGACGGGCCGGGGCCGCCGCCGGACATCAGCTCGCTGCACGGGCCCTCGTAGTGGTCCGGCAGGCCCAGCACGTGGCCGGTCTCGTGGGTGGTCACACGGACCGAGTCGTAGTCCTTGTTCTGCTGGTAGTCCAGGAAGACGAAACCCTTGCCGTGGCCGTCGGTGCTGGCGTACGAGCCGCGGGCGTCGTTCCCCTCGCGGTACTGGAAGTCGCCGCCGCTGCCTTCCTGGAGCTTGACGTTCTGCACCGCGCCGTTCCAGATCTGGGCGCTCTTGGCTATCTGGCTCCGGAACGTCGGCGCCGCGCTCGCGTCGTAGGTGACCGTGACGGTCTTCAGGCCCGGGTGCGCGGCCTGCTTGGCCTTGACCGACTTCATGACCGCCTGGAAGAACGCCTTGGTGTCGGCCTTCTCGGCGGCCGAGCCGACGTACGCGGCGGCCGTGACCCGGTGGGTCTGCGGGGCGGCGGAGACGGAGGCCGCCGTCGCGGGGGCCGCGGCGGCCAGCGTGGCGGCGAGACCGAGGCCGAGCGCTGCCGACAGAGCCATCTTGGGAGATCTCATGGTGGGGGGACTCCTTATCGTCCGTGGGGCCGTACGGTCGCCGTGTGGGGCGGCGGCCGGGGCCCTGCGGATGAACTCGTGGTGCCGGAGAGTCTGTTCGAGATCCACGAGGGGTGCGGAGATCACAGGTGGCGATAGCACCAGGCGATACCCCCGGCGGAAACATGCCCCGAGCCTGACCGGAGAGTCTGGTGTGACGTGCGCAAACGTCGTTATGCTCCGGTCGTGGAGCTCGAAGTGAGGCACCTTCGTGCGCTGTGCGCGATCGCCGACGCCGGCAGCGTACGCAAGGCGGCCCGGCAGCTGGGCATGACCCAGCCCTCCCTGACGGCACAGCTCCGCCGCATCGAGAACGCCCTGGGTGGCCAGTTGTTCTTCCGCGAGCGGACCGGCAGCAGGCCGACGCCGCTGGGGCACTCCGTGCTGAGCCGGGCCCGGCCGATCGTGGCCGACATGCGGGCACTGGTCGACGAGATCGCCTCCGCCTCACTGCGGGCCGGCGGCTCCCGGCTGCGCATCGGCAGCACCAGCAGCCGGGCCGTCGCGGGCTGGCTGCGGCGGCTGCGGGCCCGGCTGCCCGACACCGAGACCACCATCCGCATCGACGTGTCCGCCAACGCGCTGCTCCAGATGGTCGCGATGGGCCAGCTCGACGTGGCCTTCGTGCACGAGGTGGAGGGGGCGCCGCTGCGCCGCCCCGACGGGCTGGTCGAGCGCGAACTGCTCGCCCGCGAACCGCAGTTCGTCGCCCTGCCGGTGAACCACCCGGCGGCCCGCCGGCCGGTGGTCGAACTCGCCGACCTGGCCGGTGACCAGTGGATGGTCGACCCGTCGGTGGACGGCGAGTGGACCGGGCTGCGCCGGGTCTTCGCGGCGGCGGGCCTGGACCCCCGGGTGGTGCACGGGGACTACCTCACCGCGGCCGACCTGGTCGCGGCGGGCGAGGTGGTCACCCCCTGCCAGCCGACCTCCCGCCCCCGGTACGGCATGGCCGTCCGCCCCCTGCGCGGCGACCCCCTGGCCGTCCGCCTCTTCATGGCCCACCGCCCCGGCGCCGCCCCGGCCGCCCCCGCCGACGCCCTCTTCGCCGACCTCACCGCCTCGTACATGGAGGTGGCCTGGGAGAGCACGGCGTACCGGGAGTGGCTGGTGCGCAACGACGGGCCGTTGCCGATCAGGATGTGAGCGGGGCGGGCGGCTTGGCGCCCGCCCCCGTCGCCCTCGTCAGGAGGGCATGCACACGGGTTTGACTTCTTTCGAGAACCGTCGGGTGGATTCCTCACGGGTCATGACAACTATCGACCGTGTTCCGACCGTGAACCTTGAGGGGTCGACGACGGGTACGTTGCGAAGTTCGGACCGTGGCGGTGCCTGGTCGGCCACAATGGCGACCTGAGAGTGGTCAGCAGCTATCAACTTGCTTCAATCTCCTGGCAAGCAGCGTTCGTGATCGTTACGTAGCGGCCAGGAAAGCCGAAGAAGTGATCAGAGTCAAATCCAGTGCCGATTCGAGCTTTTTGGGTCGTCTATTCGCGTAGATCGATGCACCCTACCTGCGTCGCCCGCCCCTCCACCCGCCGAAATTCGAACGCATCGAGCCGTTCGAACAACTCCAGCGCGATCCGCCACAACGCCCCGGCCTTTCCCCGGTCCCCGTTCGCCAGGTGGAGTTCCGCGAGCGCGTCGCAGGAGCGGGCCTCTTCCTCCGGGGAGCCGATCCGGCGGGCGACACTCAGTGCCAGTTCCAGGTGTCCTGCGGACACTTCCAGTAGCCCCAGCCGGTGGCCGGTGACGCCCAGGCCGCGTAGGGCCTGCGCCTCCTCCAGGCCCGCTCCGATGGTCCGGGCCAGTTCCAGCGCTTTTTCGTAGTGCTGCCCCGCCGCCGCGAATTCGCCGGAATCCCGCAGGGCGTTTCCCGTATTCACCAGGGTGATGGTCTCGTTCCGGCGGTCGCCCAACTGCTGGAAGGACCGCAGCGCTTCCGCGTAAAGTCCGAGGGCCGCGCCGAGTTCCTGCGGCATGCGGAACGTGGACGCGAGATTGATCCGCGCCATCGCCTGTTCCGAGCGGCTGCCGGATTCCGCGGCGATCGCGAGCGCCTGGGCGAAAGAGGTCCGCGCGGCTTCCTGTTCCCCCGTGTGCAATTGCGCGTCCGCGAGATTGTTCAGCGACTGCGTCTCGCCGCGTTTGTCGCCGATTTCGCGGAACATGGACAGTGCCCGCCGGAAATGGAGCATCGCCGCGGCGGGGTCGCCCAGATGCAGATGCGCGATCCCGAGATTATTGGTGCTGCGCGCCTGGTTCCAGCGGTCTCCGGACCGCATCCGCAGTTCCACCGCCGCGCTCTGCACCGCGAGCATCGACCGGTATTCGCCCCGGTGCCAGTGCAGCACGCCCAGTTTTTGCAGCGCCTCCGCCTCCGCCTCGGTGTCGCCCACCGCGCGGGCCAGCTCCAGCGCCCGCCGCCCGGCCGCCTCCGCCTGCGGATAGCGGGCGGCGTGCGCGTGCGTGGTGCTGAGGTCGGTCTGTGCCCTGGCCTCCGCGCGCCGGTCGCGGCACTGCTGCCAGTACAGCGCCGCGTGCCGGTGGATGGGCTCGGCCTCGGCCCAGTGGCCCTCGGTGTCGAGGAAGGCGGCGAGGACGTGGCCGAACCAGGCCGCGCGGTCCGGCGCCCCGTGCGTACGGGCGTGCTGCTCGGCGGCGAACAGCGCCTGGTGCTCCGCCACCAGCCATTCCTTCGCCTCCTGCGCCCCGTTCCACCGGGGCAGCAGCTCGGGGTCGGGCGTGTACGGCACGTCCAGGCGCGAGCGGCGCGGGTTGACCAGCCGGTCCGCCCGGTCCGCCGCGCAGAGGTAGAACGCGGACAGCCGGTGCAGAGCCGCCTCGCGTACCTCCGGCGGGTCCTCGGCGGCCAGGGTGAGCGCGTATTCGGCGATCAGGTCGTGGTACTGGTAGCGGTCCGCCTCCGGCTCCTGGACGAGGTGCGCGTCGAGCAGCGCCTCGACGGTCCGCTCGGCCGCGGCCAGGGGCAGTCCGGTCAGCGCGGCGGCCGCGTGCGGGCCGAACTGAGGGCCCGGGTGGAGGGCCAGCAGCCGGAAGACGGTGCGCTGTTCGTCGTCGAGCGTGCAGTACGACATCTCGAAGACGCGGGCGATGTCGCGGTACGGGTCGCGGATCTCGCCGAGGCGCCCGTGCCCCCGGGAGAGCCGCTGGACGAGATGGGCGGTGGTCCAGGAGGGCCGGGAGACCAGCCGCCCCGCCGCCAGTTCGACCGCCAGCGGCAGGCGCCCGCACAGCCGTACCACGGTGGCCACCTCGGCGGGGTCGCCCGCGCGGTCGTCGCCGACCAGCCGGACGAAGAGCGTGGCCGCGTCCTGCGGCGGCAGCACGTCCAGGAAGACCGGCCGTATTCCGGGCACGCCCGCCATCCGCCGCCGGCTGGTGATGATCGTCAGCGACCGGGAGCCGACCGGGAGGAGCGGCCTTACCTGGTCGGGCCCGGCCGCGTCGTCCAGGACGACCACGGCGCGCCGGGTGCTCAGCAGGGCGCGCCACAGGGAGGTCAGCGCGTCCAGGTCGCGCGGGATGCCGTCGGCCGGGACGCCGAGCACGCGCAGCAGCGCGGCCAGGGCGGCCTGCGGGGTCAGCGGCGGGCGGCCGGGCGCATGGGCGCACAGGTCGAGGTAGATCCGGCCGTCGGGGTAGCGCTGCGCCAGCCGGTGGGCCAGGTGTACGGCGAGCAGGGACTTGCCGACGCCCGCCATGCCGGAGATCGCCTGGAGGGCGATGACCGCGCCGTCCCGTACGGGGCCGGTCAGCACGCGCAGTTCGTCCTCGCGGCCGACCAGTTCGCCGTGGCTGGGCAGGTTGTCGGGCACCGGCGGCGCGCCCGGACCCGGCGCCGCGGTGGCGGGCGGCGGTGCGGCGGCGAGAGGCGGTGCGGCGGCGGGCGGCGGTGCGCCGCGCGGCAGCAGCCGGTCCACCGGCGCGCCGTCCAGGATGTGCCGATGCACGCGGGCCAGCGCCTCGCCCGGCGCGGTCCCCAGCTCGGTGGCGAGCCGCCGCCGCGTCGTCTCGTAGGCGCGCAGGGCGTCCGCCTGCCGCCCGCAGCCGTAGTTCGCGATCATCAGCTGGGCCACCAGGTCCTCGTCCGTGGGGTGCTGCTCCCACAGCGCGGCCAGTTCGGCGGTGAGTTCGGCGAACCGGCCCCGGCGCAGCCCGATGGCGACCCGCCGGAGCGTTGCGGCCAGACGGTGTTCGGCCAGCCGGGCCCGTACGCCCTCGGCCCACAGCCCGTACAGGCCGCAGAGCGGTTCGCCCCGCCACAGCGCTTCCGCCTCCTCGAACACGGCCAGCGCGCCGGAGTCGTCCCCGGCGTCCGCCAGCGCGCGGGCCCGGGCGGCCAGGTCCCGGAAGCGGTGGCAGTCCACCCGGCCGGGCGGCACGTCGAGGGTGTAGGCGTGTGCCTGCTGGGTGAGCGCGGCGCTCCCGTCGCCCGCGCGCAGCCGGCGGCGCAGGCGGGCGGCGTAGGAGTGCAGTCCGGCGCGGGCCTTCGCGGGCGGGTGGTCGTCCCACAGGCGCGCGATGAGCGTGTCGAGCGGTACGGGGCGGCCCGCGTCCACCGACAGCGCGGCCAGCAGGGCCCGCTCCTTGAGCGATCCGAGGGGGTCGGGGCGGCCGTTCAGGCGGATGTCCACGGGGCCCAGTACGCGGATGTCGACGTGCACGAGCGAACCTTCTCTCCGGTACGCCCCGCTCACTTACGGCACAGAATGACACGCCGTCACCCGCACTCACCAGAGACCGTTTCTTGATCCTGCGCAGTGGCCGGAATATGCCGCTCGAAGGAGCCCCGGGCCTGTTTTCCCATGACGCGGGTAGACCTTCACCGGCGGTCGGTCACCGGTTCCCGGGGACGGGGGTCCGGGATCGCGCGGGCGGGGGAGGCGATGGCCGTGGTGCCGATGTCGGTGGCGGAACTGACGGCGGTGCTGGCCGGTGCGGCGCGCCGGCCCGCACAATGGCGGGCGCTGATCGCCGAACTCGGCGCGGCACTTCCCGCGCCGGGGAATTCCGCCGCGGACCTGCTCGGCCGCGCCACCACGGCCCCGGAAGATCAGCTGCCGGTACGCGAACTGGCCGCGCTGGCCGCCGATCTCGCCCGGGAAAACGCGGGGCTCGCTGAATTCCTCACGGCATTACGGCACCGAACGACCCTCGCGGCACCCGATGCCACGCACACGGCCAACGTCATCAAGGACTCCACCGCCGTCACCGGCCACGTCATCCAGGCGGGCGCCATCCACGGCGACGTACACCTCCCGCCGGCGGCCGGACCGCGCCCCGTACCGCGCCAACTCCTCGGCACGCCGCCCCACTTCACCGACCGGACGGCCGACCTCGAAGCGCTCGACGCGCTGCGGGCCGGCCACCTCGCGACCGGCCCGCTGCTCATCGCCGTCACCGGCCCCGCCGGAGTGGGCAAGACCACCCTCGTCTCGCACTGGCTGCGGGGCCTGGCCGCGCACTACCCCGACGGTCAGCTGTACGCGGACCTCGGTGCCCACGCGCCCGGCGGTCCGGTGCGGCCGGGCGAGGTCCTCGGGGCGTTCCTCCGTGCCCTCGGGGCCGCTCAGGTCCCGGCGGAGCCCGCCGAACAGGCGGCGCTGTGGCGGACGCTGACGGCGGGGCTGCGCATCGCGGTCATGCTCGACAACGCGCTCAGCGCCGCCCAGGTCCGTACGCTGCTGCCCGGCGCGGCCGGGAGCCTGGTGGTCGCGGCCGGGCGCAGCCGGCTGACCGGGCTGGGCGTGGACGGCGCGGCCTTCCACGAGCTCGGCACCCTCGACCCGGGCGCCGCGGTCGAACTGCTCGGCCGCCGGGTCGGCGGCGAGCGGGTCGCCCGGGAGCCGGCCGCCGCCCGCGAACTGGTCGCCCTGTGCGCCGGGCTGCCGCTCGCCGTCTGCGTGGCGGCGGCCCGGATGGCCGCCCGCCCCCGGCAGACCGTCGCCGCCCTGGCCGGTGCGATGACGCAGGAGACCGGGCGCCTTGAGGTGCTGCAACTGGGCGGTGAACGCGCGGTGCGCTCGGCGCTGGACGAGTCGTACCGCTGCCTGCCGCCCGCCACCGCCCGCGCCTACCGCCTCCTCGCCCTGCCCCCGCTGACCGTCCTGACCGGCCCGCTCGTGGCGGCGGCCTGCGCGGTCCCGCCGTCCGAGGCCGACCGCCTCCTGGACGACCTGGCCGAGGCCCACCTGCTGGAGGACCTGGGCCAGGACGACGACACGCGCACCGCCCGCTTCCGCTTCCACGACCTCGTACGGCTGCACGCGGCCCAGTGCGCGCAACGGGAGGAGACCGCCGCCGTACGCGACCGGACCGTGCGGCGGGCCCTGGAGTGGTATCTCGCCACCGCCACGGCCGCCCGCGCGCTCCTGTCGCCCACCCACCGACGGCTCCGCCGCGACTACGTCTTCCCCGTCCGGCCGCCGGCCTTCGCCGACGCCGGCGCCGCGCTGCGCTGGTTCGACACCGGGCGCGGCGAGCTGATGGCCGCCGTACGCACCGCCGCCGACCGCGGGTGGCACTCCGTCACCTGGCAGCTGGTCGACTCCCTCCAGCCGCTCTTCCTGCGGCTGCGCCCGTACGACCTGTGGATCGAGGCCCACCGGCTCGGCCTGGAAGCCGCCCGGCGCGCCGGGCACCCGCAGGGCGTCAGCCGGATGCTGACCACCGGCGGCAGCGGCCTGTACAACGCCGGGCAACTGGACGAGGCCGTCGTCTGGTTCACCGACGCCCTTCAGGACGCGAAGGCCCGCGGGGACCGGCGGGCCGAGGCGCAGGCGCTGCACGGCCTGGCGCAGAGCCACCGGCTGGCCGGGCGGCTGCCGCTCGCCGAGTCGCTGTTCGCCCAGGCCCTGGCCCTACGGGAAGCCATCGGCCACGACCGCGGAGCGGCCCTCTCCCGGCTGTGCCTGGGCGACATCGCCCTCGCCACCGACCGCCCGCGGCAGGCCCGCAGCCTGCTCACCCGGGCCCGCACCGACCTGCTGGCCGTCCCCGACCCGTACGACGCGGCGCGGGCCCTGGCCTTCCTCGGCCGGACCCACGCCCACGAGGCCATAGGGGACCACCCCACCGCCGAACGGCTGCTGGCCCAGGCACTGGAGGAGTTCCGCGCCACCGGATCGCTCCACTGGCAGGCGCGGGTCATGGAGATGCTGGGCCAGACCGCCGAGGACCGGGGCGACGCCGCAACGGCCCGCGACCGCTACGGCGCCTCCCTGGCCCGCTACGCCACCCTCAGCCCGAGCGACGCCCGGCGCCTGGAGGAACGTATCCGGAACCTGGCGCCACCGCCCGCGACGCCCTGACCCGGCCCGTACCGCGCCCCGAGGAACCGCACCGAGCGCAGCGCCTCCACGGGCAGCCCCTCCGCCAGCCAGCCGTGCAGCAGCGACGCGAGCAGCCGCAGCTCCCGCGGTCCCGGCGGCGCGGGGCCGGTCGCGGTCACCGCCAGCCGGGTGCCGTCGCGTACCACCGCCTCCGCCGTACGGGCCGTGCGCCGCCGGACCACGACGAGACAGCCGGGATGCCGCCGCAGCGTGAGCACGGCCGGTTCGGGGCCGCCGCCGTGCAGCGCGTCGGCACACGACCGCCGCCGCTCGTCCGGGCAGCGGTCCAGGTCGACGGCCAGGTGCTCGTCGGCGCCGGGCCCGTCGTACGCCTCCGCCGGGTCACCGATCACCACGACGTACGTGCCCGCCGGCGTGTCCACCAGCGCCACCGCCACCGGCCGCGCCACGACGGCGGGGAGCACCGCCACGGCGGTCGGCGCGACCCCTCGGAGGCGGCCCCCGGTCATGCGGACACCTCCGCGTCCCCGCCCGCGCCCGCCGGGTCCAGCGGCGCGGGCATCGGCAGCGGCGGCGTCACCGGCGGGCAGGCCGGCTGGCCCAGGCCGAGCACGCGGTACATCAGGCGGCGGAAGTTGCGGTGGCAGTGGCCCGGCTCGGAGGTGATGCGCGCGGCGATCCGCGCGTAGTCCTCCGGCCGGTACTCCTGCGCCGCGTACCGCAGCTGCGCCTCCAGCGGGTGGGCCGGGGACAGCGCCGGAGCGGTCAGCGCCAGCTCGACGCCGGGCGAGGCCGGGTTGGCGTCCTCGTGCGGAAAGCGGTTCAGCAGGATGGGCGCGCCGGACATCGCCCCGTACAGCGTCACCGACCCGTAGTCCCCGATGATCCAGTCCGCGGCGATCAGCGGCGGGCGCCAGTCCGCGTCCGGCGGCAGTACGTGCAGCCCCGCCCGCCGGCACCCGGCGAGCCAGGCGCGCAGCTGCCAGTGCCCGTACCGCGACCACACGTTGGGGTGGACCAGCAGCGCCGTACGGTAGGTGTCGCGCGGCAGTTCGGACAGCAGCCGGGGGAGCAGCGCGTCCAGCCGGTTGAAGGCCGAGCGCCGCCCCCAGGTGGAGGTCACCAGCACCAGCTTCCGGCCGCGCCGCAGGCCCAGCGCCGAACGGTAGCGGCGGCGCAGCGGCAGGCTCGCGCGGATGCGGTCGTGGCAGGGGTCGCCCACCACCTCGGCGGCCGGCAGCGCCTCCGGGCACCAGCGCGCCAGCTCCGCCAGGTCGTCGCGGTGGGCCAGCGCCACGGCCCGGGGCACCACCCGGCCGCCCCACATCAGATACCGCCGGCCCGTGATGCCGCCGGGTCCGCGCCGGTCGGACCGCACCCCGTCGGCCACCCGGGCCAGGGACAGGTGCCCGGCGCCGTGCGAGATCCGGATCAGCGGCGCCCGTACCTGCTCCATGCCCTGCGACCCGGCGGCCAGCGCCAGGTCGAAGTCGGTGAGCACGGCCGTCTCCCAGGGGACGACGGTGGCCCCCAGGGCGCTCAGCAGCCGCCGCGCGCCCGCGTTGAAGGCGTGCGGCGCAACGGTGAAGGCGACCTCGACCCGCAGGTCGCTCTCCAGCAGCGGCAGCAGATCGAGCAGCCGCCTGCCGTACACCTCGGTGTGCACGATCACCAGCACCCGCTTGGTGCCGGAGACCGTCGGCCACTGGTCCGGGTCGCGCCGTACGGCGTCCCGGGACGCCGGGCCGGTGCGTACCGCGACGGGCCGGTCCGCGGGGCGCTCCTGCTCGGGCGCCACCCGGCCGGCCGTGGCCGTGAAGTCCGTGACGGACATACCAACTCCCCCATGCTCGCGTCGGGTCCTCGGTCGGATCCCGTACGAGCAGGAGCTGCCCGGCCATCGCGGCGCACTCCTTGCGCCGGCCTTGACGAACCCTTGCAGGGCAGGTCGGCGTCCCGGAGCGTTACTCGCGCGGCCGTCCCGGGTCGAGCCGGCCCTCGACCACCTCGCGGGCGACCTCGGTCAGCAGCCGCTGGTGGGAGCGGGCGTAGCCGCGGAGCACGGTGAACGCGGTGTCGGGGGAGAGGGCGTGCCGGGCGGTCAGCGCGCCCTTGGCCTGCTCGATGACGACCCGGTTGGCCAGGGCGTGTTCCAGCTGGGCGGCGAGCACCCGGCCCGCCTCGACCTCCTGCTCGCGCAGCAGGGTCACCGCGGCGAAGTCCGCCAGCGACTGGCCCAGCGAGAGCAGGTCACCGGTCAGCGGGGTCTCCCGGGAGGCCAGCAGGACCAGGGAGCCGACCGATCCGGTGTGGCCCCTTATCGGCAGCGCCGCGACGTGTGTGCAGCCCAGTTGCAGCGCGCGCGGCGCGTAGCGCGGCCAGCGCTGCCGGGCCATCGTCCCGGTGAGCGGTGTGTCCCCGAGCATCCGGCCGGAGTGGCGGCAGGCGTGGCCCGGGCCCTCCCGCCAGTCGACCGCGTCCTGTTCGAGGCGGCGCACGCCGGGACCGGAGGCCGCCACTTGAGGGGCGTCCCGGGCGCCGGGGGAGAAGGTGACCGCGGTCGCCCGGACCGCGAGCAGTTCCCGGCTGCGTTCGGTGAGCCGGGCCAGCAGGGTGGGGACGCCGGGTGGCCCCGGCGCTCCGCCACCCGCCAGCTCCACGAACACGGACGCGAGGTGATGCGGAGCTGTGGTCATGGGTTGGAATCCCCTCGTGGGTTCAGCTGCCCTGGGCGAGTTTCAGCGTGCCGTCGATGATCCGCCGCGCGACGGCGTCCGGCGCCTGCCCGTCGGCGAATGCCCGTGCTTTGATCAGTGCGAGCGCGTCCTGCACCCGGCAGCCGGCCTGGACGGAGAGCATGCCGGCGGCTTGCTGGACACAGTCGCGGTGGTCGGCGCCGTCGTACAGTTCGGGGTCGGCGTCGGGGCCGAGGAGCACCGTACGGGTGAGGGCGTCGGCGATGACCGTGAGCGTGCCGACGGCGGCCGGACCCGCCCCCGGATCGAAGACCGCGAGCGCGCCGATGCAGCTGCCTTCCGTGCGCAGCGGGGCGGTGAGCACCTCGCGGATGCCCAGCGACGTCAGCGCGGGCCCGTAGGCGGGCCAGCGGCGCTCGATGGTCCGCCCGCTCGCGGCGACCAGGCGGCCGCTCACCGACGCGTCGTGGGCCGGTCCCTCGCCGAGCACGAACTCCAGGTCCTGCGCGGTGCGGGAGGGCTCGTCGGAGGAGGCGACGGACAGCTGGCCGTGGTCGGCGTTCATCAGGGTGAGGGCCGCGCTGGGCGTCCCGCACGCCTCCGCCACACATGCCATGAAGCGCGGCCGGCTGGTCTCGTCGCCGCCCCAGGCGCTCATCCGCTCGGCGTACGCCTCCTGCAGACAGGCGGAGGACAGATGGCACTCGGCGGAGCGGCGGTAGGCGTCCGCCAGATGACGGTGCAGCTCTCCGCCGGCCGAGGCCGCCAGGATCTCCTGCTGCTCGGCACAGGCGGCGGCGTGCTCGGCACGCTGCCGGGCCCTGGCCGCACGGCAGCGTGCCAACTCCGCCTGGACGTCCCTGCGTGAGCCCCAAACCATGTTCACAGCGTACGCTCCTGGTGGCTCTCAGTCGTTGCCGTCGTTGCGGTCCGCCTCCAGCAGCAGGACGACGCCGCCGTTGTGGCGGTCGAACGGCGAGCAGAGCACGTTGCAGGTGATGGGCCGCCCGATCCGGTTGACGGCCGAGATCCGGGAGGGGGCCGTGCGCTTGCCCGACTCCAGGCACTTCTCGACGGCCGGGCGCAGCATCTCGGTGGGCAGCCCGAAGTCCAGCGAGAAGAACGGCTCGTCGATGACCTCGTCCGCGCGCAGCCCCCACATGTCCATCGCGCCCCGGTTCCAGCTCTTGACCTTCAGGTCCTTGTCGAGGACGACCACGCCCGCGGCGATGGAAGTGACGACGCCTTCGAGGAAGGCGCGGGCCTCGTCCAGCTCCTCGGTGCGGGTGCGCATCTCCTCATTCATCGTCTCCAGTTCCTCGTTGCCCGACTGGAGTTCCTCGTTGGTCGTCTCCAGTTCCTCGTTGGTCGACTGGAGTTCCTCGTTGGTGGTCTCCAGCTCCTCGATGCTCGACTGGAGTTCCTCGTTGGTGGTCTCCAGTTCCTCGTTCGTGGACTGGAGCTCTTCGTACGCCGTCTCCAGGTCTTCGCGCACGCGCTTGTTCTCGGCCTTGAGCTGGGTGGACACGGTGACGTCGGTGAAGGTGATGTTGGTCGCGGCCAGCAGCCCGTTGGCGCCCATCAGCGGCTGGATGAGGATGTCGAAGTACTGGATCTCCTCGCCGACCCGCCGCTCGGCGCCGTTGACGCGCAGCGTGCGGCGCTCGTGCGTGGCCTGCTCGATCAGCGAGCGCAGCTCGACGGGCCGGTAGGAGATCTCCAGGTCCTGGAAGGGCCGGCCGATGTCGTTGGAGGTCAGCCCGAACTGGGCGCGCGCCTGGCTGTTGATGAGCACCGCGGTGCCCTCGCCGTCCACCGCGATGGCCGGGGCCGGGTTGGCGTCCAGGATCAGGTCGCGCAGCTGCCGGCTGCGGGCGGCGGTGGTCAGCTTCTCGCTGCCCAGCCCCACCCGGATCTTCGCGGGCGCGGAGTGGTACGGCGGCCCGGCGTCCCCGGGGCGCCGCCGGAACGCGCGCTGGCGCATGCTCAGCACCTCGAACCGGTCCGCGTCGTTCAGCAGCATCTCCGCCTTCCCGAGGAAGAGGAAGCCGCGCTCGCGCAGCGCGAAGTGGAACCGGTCGATGATCTGCCGCTGCGCCTCGACGTTGAAGTACATCAGCGCGTTGCGGCAGACCAGCAGGTCCAGCCGGGAGATCGGGGCGTCGCGGGTGATGTCGTGCCGCCCGAAGATCACCCGGCGGCGCAGGTCGGTACGGAAGTTGAAGCGGGTGCCGTTCTGCTCGAAGTAGGTGTCGCGCAGCTCCGGGGTGAGCGGTTCCAGCGCCTTGGCCGTGTACAGACCGGAGCGGGCGTCGCGCAGCGCTTCCTCGTCCACGTCGGTGGCGTAGATCTTGACCCGGTTCAGGGCCTCCTCGACGCCCATCGCCTCGGCGAACATGATGGCGAGGGAATACGCCTCCTCGCCGCTGGAGCAGCCCGCGCTCCACACCCGGATCTCCTCGTCGGCGCCGGTGTCCGCCAGCAGCTCGGGCACCACCTCGCGCTGCAGGAACGTCCAGGCGTCGGGGTCCCGGAAGAAGGAGGTCACGTTGATCAGAATGGTGTTGAAGAGGGCGTTGAATTCATCGGCGTTCGTCTCCAGGCGATCCCGGTAATCCGCATAGCTCTCGGCCTCGACATCGGCCATTCGCTTGCGGATGCGCCGGCCGAGCGACGAGCGCTTGTAACCGGTGAAGTCGAAGCCGCGGGCGTCCCTCAGAAAACCGAGCAACTCCTCCAGTTCCTCGTCCGCCTCGACATCCCGAGCTTCACCCATTACTGCCTCTTGGTCTCGACAAGACCGCGGACGACCGCGGCGATCTCTTCCAGGGGCAGCACGAAGTCCACCGATCCCGTACCCACCGCTGCCTCTGGCATTCCCTTGAATTCGGCCGTACGGGGATCCTCGGAGATCACCGTGCCGCCGCGTGACTTGATGGCGTCCACACCCATGGCGCCGTCACTGCCCGTCCCGGTCAGCACACAGCCGATCGCCTGTGCCCCGTACGCCCCGGCGACCGACTCGAAGAGCAGGTCGGCGGAGGGGCGCAGGAAGTGGACCAGTTCGCTGCCGGAGAGCGTCAGGGTACCTCCGGGCCCGACCAGGAGGTGCCGGTCGGGGGGTGCGATGTAGACGGTGCCGGGGCGGGCGCGCTCGTCCGTCCCGGCCAGCTTGACCCGCAGCTCGGTGCGCCGGGCGAGGACCTCGGCGATGACCGTGCGGTGCCGGGGATCGAGGTGCTGGACCACCAGGACCGGAACGGGGAAGTCCGCTCCGAGCGTGCCGAGGACCGCGGTCAGGGCCTTGATGCCGCCCGCGGACGAAGCGACGGCCAGGACCTCGTAGTGGTCCGCAGGACAGCGGTCAGTCGTCACGTTCCGAGCCTATCGAAACCCGGGCCGACCGGCGGCTACGCGGATGCGCCAGTGCGCGGAAACGGCCGCACCCGGCCCGCGGGGGCGCCGGGAGGGCGCCGCGCGGACCGGGTGCGGTGACGCGAAGGGGGCCGGAGCGGGCGCGGTCCTGGTGACGGACGCGCGGCGGTCCGGCCGGCGGGCGGGTCAGCCCTGCTTCGTCTCCCAGAAGATCTTGTCGATCTGGGCGATGTAGTCCAGGGCCTTCTGGCCGGTGGCGGGGTCGTTCGAGCCCTTGGCGGCGCTCAGCGCCTTGAGGGTGTCGTTGACCAGCTGGTGCAGCTCCGGGTACTTCTCGAAGTGCGGGGGCTTGAAGTAGTCGCTCCACAGCACCGAGACGTGGTGCTTGGCCAGCTCCGCGCGCTGTTCCTTGATGACGACGGCGCGGGTGCGGTAGTCCGCGTCCTCGTTGGCCTGGTACTTCTCCTGGATGGCCTTGACCGACTCGGCCTCGATACGGGCCTGGGCCGGGTCGTAGACACCGCAGGGCAGGTCGCAGTGGGCGCTGACCTTCACCTTGGGGGCGAACAGGCGGGAAAGCATGTTCAGTCCTTCCTCGTGATCGTCTTCTCAGGTGCGAGATTACTCGCTGCGGGAAGCCTTTTCTCGGGTGCCCCGGGGGTCTTAGGGCAAAAGGCCGGTGCGAGGCTGGGACTGATGGAGGATGGGACCGGGAGCGGACGACCGGGCCGTGGCGGTCACCGGGCCCGGACCGGGAGGTGTGGCGGATGCCGGAGCGGCTGGAAGAACGCGGGCCGGAGCAGGGGGAGGAGCAGGGGCGGGAGCGCAGGGGATGGCTGAGGGCCTTCGGCCTGGCCGAGGTCTACAACCCGTCGATGGTGCCGACGCTGCGGCCCGGCGACCAGCTGGTGGTCCAGTACGGGGCGGTGGTACGGCCGGGTGACGTGGTCGTGCTGCGCCACCCGTTCCGGCAGGACCTGCTGATCGTCAAACGGGCCGTGGAGCGGCGCGGGGACGGCTGGTGGGTCCAGGGGGACAACCCGTTCGTGGAGAACGACAGCCGGGAGTTCGGCGTGGTGCCCGACGAGCTGGTGGTCGCCCGCGCCTGGGTGCGGGTGCGGCCGCCGCGCGGGTTTCAGCGCTCGCTGTCGGGCGCGCTGTCCTGGGTGGTCTCCGCGGTCCGGCCGGTACGGGCCGAGCGCTCGCCGTCCAGGCGCTTGCGGGCCCGGTAGGCGGCGACGTTGGCGCGGGTCGCGCAGCGGTCGGAGCAGTAGCGCCGGGAGCGGTTGGTCGAGGTGTCGAGGTAGGCGTTGCGGCACGGGCGTGCCTGGCAGATGCCGAGCCGGTCCACGCCCAGGTCGGTGAGCTGGATGGCCAGGCCCATGGACGCGGTGGCGGTGTAGCCGGCGGTGGCGTTGGCCGCGTGGTCGGCGATGTGCATGTGCCACTTGGGGCGGCCGTCCTCGTCGCGGAACTCATGGCCGGAGATCTGCGGGCTGACCGGGAACTCCATCATGAGCGCGTTGAGCAGGTCCACGGCGCGCACCTCGTCGCCCTCGTCGGCGGCCTCGAAGACGGCGCGCAGCCGCGCCCGTACCGCGCGCAGGCGGGTCACATCGCTCTCGGTCGCCCTGCGGGCCATCTGCTGGGCCGGTCCGAACAGCTCGCGCACGGCCTCGACCGAGGTCAGGCTGTCGCCGCCGCGCTCGGGCTCCTCGGTGTTGACCAGGCGAACGGCGTAGTCCGAGTAATAGGCCAGTTCCACTTGTAGTCCTTACGCGCGCGCTCTAGTGTTCGTAATAGGTGTTGTTGCTGCGAGGGTATTACGGCCTGGAGGTGGCGGTATGACCGAGACCGTTGTCGGTACTGACTGGCAGGGTTGGCAGGACAGTTGGGACCGCCAGCAGGAGTGGTACATGCCGGACCGCGAGGAGCGGTTCCGCGTGATGCTCGACATGGTTGAGGCGCTGGTCGGCACCGAGCCCCGGGTACTGGACCTCGCGTGCGGTACGGGCAGTATCTCCGACCGGCTGCTCAAGCGGTTCCCCAAGGCCATAAGCGTCGGGGTGGACCTCGACCCGGCGCTGCTGGCCATCGCCGAGGGATACTTCGCCGGCGAGGACCGGGTGACGTTCGTCCGCGCGGACCTCAAGGACCCCCGCTGGACCGAAGCCCTGCCCCATGACTCGTACGACGCCGTGCTCACCGCCACGGCCCTGCACTGGATGCACACCGGGCCGCTGCGCGGCCTCTACGGCCAGCTCGGCGGCCTCGTCCGGAAGGGCGGCGTCTTCATGAACGCCGACCACATGCCCGACGGCGACACCCCGCGCATCGACGCGGCCGAGCGCGCCTTCCGGCACGCGCGCCAGGAGCGGGCCAAGGAGGCGGGCGCGCTCGACTGGCGCGCCTGGTGGGACAGGGCCGCCGCCGACCCGGTGCTCGCCGCGCCGACCGCCGAGCGCTTCGAGATCTACGGCGAGCACGCCGACGGCGACACCCCCTCGGTCGCCTGGCACTGCGAGGTGCTGCGCGAGTCCGGCTTCAGCGAGGCGCGTGCGGTGTGGCGCTCGCCCATGGACGCCCTGGTCCTCGGCCTGAAGTAGGCCCCGCCCGGCCCGCCCGGCGGGCCGCGCCCATGACGGGCGGTACGTACGAAGGCCCCGGCCGCGCCCGTACGTACCGCCCGTCACGTATGTTCCCGAGCCCTTCCCCGGCGGCGTCAGAGCACCTTGGACAGGAAGGACTTGGTGCGCTCGTGCTGCGGCTTGCCCAGCACGTCGCGCGGGTGGCCGGATTCGACGACCACGCCGTCGTCCATGAAGACCAGCGAGTCGCCGACCTCGCGCGCGAAGCCCATCTCGTGGGTGACGACGATCATCGTCATACCGTCCGAGGCCAGGTCCTTCATCACGTCCAGCACATCACCGACCAGCTCCGGGTCCAGCGCCGAGGTCGGCTCGTCGAAGAGCATCAGCTTCGGCTCCATGGCCAGCGCGCGGGCGATCGCCACGCGCTGCTGCTGGCCGCCGGACAGCTGCGAGGGGTAGTTGCCCGCCTTGTCCTTCAGGCCCACCCGGTCCAGCAGCTTCAGCGCGCGCTCCCGGGCCGACGCCCTGGACTCGCCCTTGACCTGGACCGGCGCCTCCATGATGTTCTCCACCGCCGTCATGTGCGGGAAGAGGTTGAAGCGCTGGAAGACCATGCCGATGTCGCGGCGGCGCGCGGCGACCTCGCGGTCGCGCAGCTCGTAGAGCTTGCCGTTGGCCTCCCGGTAGCCGACCAGCTCGCCGTCGACCGACAGCCGGCCGGCGTTGATCTTCTCCAGGTGGTTGATGCAGCGCAGGAACGTCGACTTGCCGGAGCCGGACGGGCCGATCAGGCAGAACACCTCACGGGGCGCGACCTCCAGGTCGATGCCCTTGAGGATGTGGGCCGCGCCGAAGGACTTGTGGACGCCCTCGGCCTTGACCATGGGGGTGGACTTGCTGGTCATGCGGCACCTCCGGCCGACGAACGGTTGACGCCGCCGAACCGGGCCCGCAGCCGCTGGATCGGCGTGGGCGGCAGCTGGCGGCTGGCGCCGCGTGCGTAGTACCGCTCCAGGTAGTACTGGCCGACGCTGAGCACCGAGGTGGCGATCAGGTACCAGACCGCGGCCAGGACGAGCATCTCCACCACGGGCCCGGCGTCGCGGCCCACGTTCTGCGCCGACTGCAGCAGGTCGTAGTACTGCACGGCGATGACCAGCGAGGAGGTCTTGAGCATGTTGATGACCTCGTTGCCGGTCGGCGGCACGATCACCCGCATCGCCTGCGGCACGATGATCCGGCGCAGCGTCTTGCCGTGGCTCATGCCCAGCGCGTGCGCGGCCTCCGTCTGGCCCTCGTCCACGGCCAGCAGACCGCCGCGGCAGATCTCCGCCATGTACGCGGCCTCGTTGAGCCCGAGGCCCAGCAGCGCGCACAGGAACGGGGTCATGAAGTCCGACCACTCGTCCTTGTAGATCGGCATGATGTCGATGTACTGGAAGACCAGGCCCAGGTTGAACCACAGGAACAGCTGGACGTAGACCGGCGTGCCGCGGAAGAACCAGATGTAGAACCACGCGACCGTCGAGGTCACCGGGTTCTTCGACTGCCGCATCACGGCCAGGATCACGCCCAGCACGATGCCGATCACCATCGACAGCACCGTGATCAGCAGGGTGTTGCGCAGACCCCTCAGGATGTCCGCGTTGAACATGTACTCGGGTATCGCGCCCCAGTTGACCTTGCCGGCCGCGAAGGCGCGGATGAGCAGGGCGAGCAGCGCGAGGACGACCAGCGCCGCGACCCAGCGCCCGTAATGGCGGACGGGGATGGCCTTGATCGGCTCGGGCGCGGGCGGCGGGGCGTCCGCCGGCGGCTGGGCCGGCTTGTCGACGTCAACGGACACGGGTGTTGCCTTTCAGCGTTCGGCGGGAGGGACGGGCCGTGCGCGGGCGGAGCGGGCGCGCGGCCGGGCGGGGCTCGGCGCGCTCAGCTGCCGCCGTTGAGCTTGACTTCCTTGACCGCGGCGTCGGTGACGTTCCACTTCTTGAGCACCTGGGTGTAGCTGCCGTTCTTCACGATGGCCTCCATGGCCGCCTTGAGCGCGTCGCGCAGCTGCCGCTTGTCCTTGGGCACCGCGATGCCGTACGGGGCGGCCTTGACCGGCGCGCCGCCGACCATCTGGAAGTCGTTGCCGCCGCCGGAGGACTTCACCGCCCACGCGGCGACCGGGTAGTCGCTGGAGACGGCGTCCACGCCCCCGGTGCGCAGCCGGGTCTGGGCCTCGGTGTCGTTGTCGAACGCCTCGATGGAGATCGGGTCCGCGCCGGACTCCTCGCACTTCTTCGTCTGTTCCTTGGCCAGGTCGTGCGAGACGGTGCCGCGCTGCACCGCGATCTTCTTGCCGCACAGGGCTTCCCAGCCGTCGATGCCCTGGGTCTTGCCCTTCTGGGTGTAGATCGAGACGCCGACGTCCAGGTAGTCGATGAAGTCGACGCCGTCGCTGACCTTCTTGCCGGTGGTGCTGTCCACCCCCTGCTGGCGGTCCTTGGTGTCCGTCATCGCCGACATGGCGATGTCGTAGCGCTTGGACTTCATGCCGCCCATGAGGGTGTCGAAGGTGGCGTTGTTGAAGTTCAGCTTGACCCCCAGCACCTTGCCGAGGGCGTCCGCGAGGTCCGGGTCGATGCCGGTGACCTTGCCGTTGGTACGGAATTCCACCGGCTTGTACGAGATGTCCGAGCCGACCTGGATCATCGCCTTGTCCTGCACGTCCTTGGGCAGCAGCTTGAACAGCGGCGCGTCCGGGTCGCGGTTCTTGGCCGCCTCGCGCTTGGCGATGGCCGCGTCGGTCTGGTCGCCGCAGGCGCTGAGCAGCAGCAGCGAGGCCGCGACCGCGGCCGCCGCGGCCACGGCTGAACGAGACCTGCCGGCGGCCGGGCGACGGGTGGGGCTTGCGGTCATGCTGATCCTCCTGCGGATGAGGGAGAAGCCGACTGGCAGGGGCCGGGCACACACCTTCGGGCGTCGCGACCTCGTTTGGTGACGGAATCTTGCCATCCGGACACCGCTATCCGGACTGTCGTACAGGTCAAAATCGGATAACGGACGTAAGCGGAGGGGTGCATCCCAGGTGCCCCAAGGGTGACCCGCGCGCGATGGGGCGCACGGCGCCGGCCGGTGCGCGCCCGCGTCTCGCAGTGCGGACAGCGGGTGGGGCACTTCCAGCGGTTTACGCTGTTCACGGCTATTGCCGGAGTTGTAAGCCGGGGGTAACGAATCCGACTCGTCGGGGTCGGCGCCCGTCCGGTAGAAAGGTGCGTTACACCCCTCATCCGGGGCTCAGGGCGCGTGTGCGGCGCGCCCGGCGTCCGTACCTCCCCCCGCGGGACGGCCATCCGTCGCGCAGGGCACGGACGCGGTGCCCGCCCACCCCGACCAGGGAGTGGTCACCCTCAACTGACAGACGAATAAAGGGGTTGAACCAGTGACAGCCAAGACCGCCCAGTCCCACAGCGGCGGCAACACGCAGCAGAACGCCGGCACCGGCCAGGACGCCAATCCCGGGTCCGGACCGGACGGCGGCGAGCGGCAGTGCCAGGACCCCGCCTTCCTCCTCCACCGCGGCGGCAAGATGGCGATCCAGGCGACGGTGCCGGTGCGCGACCGCGAGGACCTCTCCCTCGCATACACGCCCGGTGTCGCCAAGGTGTGCAGCGCGATCGCCGAGGAACCCGAGCTGGTGCACGACTACACCTGGAAGTCCCAGGTCGTGGCCGTGGTCACGGACGGCACCGCGGTGCTGGGCCTCGGCGACATCGGCCCCGAGGCGTCCCTCCCGGTGATGGAGGGCAAGGCCATCCTCTTCAAGCAGTTCGGCGGTGTGGACGCGGTGCCGATCGCGCTCGCGACCACCGACACCGACGAGATCGTCGACACCGTGGTGCGGATGGCGCCGTCCTTCGGCGGCGTCAACCTGGAGGACATCTCGGCGCCCCGCTGCTTCGAGATCGAGCGCCGGCTCCAGGAGCGCCTGGACATCCCGGTCTTCCACGACGACCAGCACGGCACCGCCGTGGTCACGCTGGCCGCGCTGCGCAACGCCGCCCAGCTGACCAATCGTTCCCTCGGTCAGCTGCGCGCCGTGATCTCCGGCGCGGGCGCGGCCGGGTTCGCCATCGCCAAGATCCTCGTCGAGGCGGGCATCGGTGACGTCGCGGTCTGCGACCGCAAGGGCGTCGTCACCGCCGACCGCGACGAGCACATGACCGACGTCAAGCGCGAGCTGGCCTCCTTCACCAACAAGGCGGGCCTGTCCGGCTCGCTGGAGACCGCGCTGGACGGCGCGGACGTCTTCATCGGCGTCTCCGGCGGCACCGTGCCGGAGGAGGCCGTCTCCAAGATGGCCGAGAACGCGCTGATCTTCGCGATGGCCAACCCGAACCCGGAGATCCACCCGGACGTCGCGCACAAGTACGCGGCGGTGGTTGCCACCGGCCGCAGCGACTACCCGAACCAGATCAACAACGTCTTGGCGTTCCCCGGCATCTTCGCCGGCGCGCTCCAGGTGCGGGCCACCCGCATCACGGAGGGCATGAAGCTGGCCGCCGCCGAGGCGCTGGCCTCCGTGGTCGCCGACGACCTGAGCGCCGAGTGCGTCATCCCGTCGCCGTTCGACGAGCGGGTCGCCCCGGCGGTGACCTCGGCGGTCGCGGCCGCCGCCCGCGCGGAGGGCGTCGCGCGCCGCTGACGCCGTGCACGTCGGAAGGCCCCGTCCGCTCCCGGACGGGGCCTTTCCGCTGCGCCGCGACAGCACGGAAGGAGGAGTGCCCATGGGGCCGCCGGAGCTGATGTCGTGGGCCTTCATGCTGGTCGTCGCCCTCACGGCGGCGGGGGTGACCGCGGTGTACATCCACCGGTTCTGCGCGGGAACCTTCCGCCGCGCGACGCGGCCGTGGGCCGAGGGGGCCTTCGCCGCGGTACGTGACCGCCGCCGGGACCGGGCGGCGGAGCGGCGGGAGTCCCCGAGGGAAGCCTGACGGTGGCCGGCGGCGCGGCGCGTGTCACACCACGGCGCGGTACCGCCCGGCCCCCGCGCGCCCTACGTTGGGATCATGTTTGCTGCCTACGCCGCCCGCATCGACCGGGACCAGCCGCTCAACGGCCTCGAACTGGGGGAGCGCCCGGCCCCCGGCACACGCCCCGGCTGGACGACCGTCAACGTCAAGGCCGCCTCCCTCAACCACCACGACCTGTGGTCGCTGCGCGGCGTGGGGCTCGGGGAGGAGGCGCTGCCCATGATCCTCGGCTGTGACGCGGCCGGCACCGACCAGGACGGCAACGAGGTCGTCGTCCACTCGGTGATCGGCCAGAGCGGCCACGGCGTCGGCCCGGACGAGCCGCGCTCCATCCTCACCGAGCGCTACCAGGGCACCTTCGCCGAACAGGTCACCGTCCCCGCCTGGAACGTGCTGCCCAAGCCGAAGGAACTGTCCTTCGCCGAGGCCGCGTGCCTGCCGACCGCCTGGCTGACCGCGTACCGCATGCTGTTCACCAACGCCGGGGTACGGCCCGGGGACAGCGTCCTCGTCCAGGGCGCGGGCGGCGGGGTGGCCACCGCGGCGATCGTGCTGGGCGCGGCGGCCGGTCTGCGGGTCTTCGCCACCAGCCGCAGCGAGGACAAGCGCAAGCGCGCCGTCGAACTGGGCGCCGAGGCCGCCCTGCCCACCGGCGAGCGGCTGCCGCAGCGGGTGGACGCCGTGATCGAGACGGTCGGCGCCGCCACCTGGTCGCACTCGGTGAAGTCCCTCAAGCCCGGCGGCACGCTGGTCATCTCGGGCGCCACCAGCGGCTTCAACCCCGAGCGCACGGAGCTGAACCGGATCTTCTTCCTGGAGCTGAAGGTCGTCGGCTCCACCATGGGCAGCAAGGACGAACTGGCCTCGCTGCTCAACTTCTGCGCGGCCAAGGGCGTACGGCCGGTCATCGACACGACGCTGCCGCTGGACCGGGCGCGCGAGGGGTTCGCGAAGCTGGCCGAGGGCGAGATGTTCGGCAAGGTCGTCCTGACGGTCTGAGGCGCGGGGACACGGGAGCGCGGGAGGGGGCGCGGGTGCGGGTGCTGCGCGCGGCCGGCCGTACGGCGTCGGCCTGGAGCAACGGCGGCGGCGTGACGCGGGAGATCGCCGCCGCGCCGCCCGGCGCGGGCTGGGACGCCTTCGACTGGCGGGTGAGCCTGGCCGAGGTGGGCCGGGACGGCCCGTACTCGCAACTGCCCGGTGTGGACCGCGTCCTGACGGTGGCCGAGGGCGCCGGGCTGGAACTGACCGTCGACGGCACCCGCCACGTCCTGCCGGCCCACCGCCCGTTCGCCTTCCCCGGCGACGCGCCGACCGGCTGCCGCCTCCTGGACGGGCCGGTGGTCAACTTCAACGTGATGCTGCGGCGCGGGCGCGCGACGGCGACCGTGGAGCTGACCCGCGACCGGTACGCCGCCGCGCCGCGCCCGGCCACCGCCCCACGGGAGCCGGGCGAGGAGCGCACGCGGCTGATCGTCGCGCTGTCCGGCCGTACGACACTGGACGGGCACGGGCCCGCCGCGCCCCCGGTGCCGCTGGAGCGCCACGACGCCGCCCTCCTGCCCGCCGACGAGGGCGTTTCGCTGCGTACGGACGGCGTCGCGGCCGTCGTCACCCTGACGGTACGGACAGCGGCGCCCGACGCCCGTACGGACCGAGAGGGCGGCTTGTGCCCGAACCACCCGCCACCGTCGGACCCGGCGCCGTGACGGCCGGGTGCGGCCCCCGGCACGCCGCCGCCCGCTGACCGGCCCGGAGCGGTACGCCGGGCTGCCGCTGGGCCTCTTCGCGGTCGCCGCCGTGGTCGCGATCGTGCCGGCCACCGGGGCCTACGCCTTGGCCGGCACCGATGCGCCGTTCCTCGCCGTACGTCGCCGTCGACGACCGCGGCGTGTGACCGACCCGCGGCCCGTACGTCCAACAGGGCCTGCGCTGGGACGAGATCGCGGCGGCGGGCGTGGTGACGGACCCGGCAGCGCCCGTGACCGCCGTACCGTATCTGGACCTCTACCCGACGGGCCGGGCCGCGGACGGCGACGGGCCGCTGGACCGCCGGGTGGTCACCGCCGATCCGGCCGCGCCCGGCCTGCGGGGCCGCCGCTACGCGATCGGACGCACCGGCGGAACCAGCGCGTCCGGAGGCGGCGTTGCGCCGGTACGGGGCCCGTCGGCCGGAGGAGTCATCGCCGCGTCCGTTACCGGGGCTTCCGCCGCGCCGCCGCGCAGGGTGCGCCGCGCGTGGTCGGCGAAGGCGGCGGTGGCGGGGTGGGTGGCCGTATGGGGCCGGGCCAGCAGGACGGTGACCGGTCCGGCGTCGGTGATCGGCAGGTACCGGACGCCCGGGTGCGGGTGGCTGTGCCCGGTGGCCTCGGCCGTCACCCCGGCCGCCTCGCCGGTCGCGATCGCCGTCAGCCACTCGTCCACGTTGGCGACCTCGAAGGTGTGGCGCGGGCGCCGCCCGGCGGGCCACAGTTCGGCGCTGGTGGTGCACGCCGTGGCGCACAGCGCGATCGGGTGGTGCGCCAGATCGGCCAGCCCGACCGTGTCGGCACCGGCCAGCGGGTCGCTCTCGCACAGCGCGGCCATCCGCCGTTCCTGGTACAGCGCGACGGTGTGCAGCGCGCCGTCCTCCGCCGGGAGGGTGCGCAGGAAGGCGAGATCGACGGTGCCGCGGCGCAGCTCGGCCTCGGGGTCGGCGAGCCGGTGCACCTCCACGGGCACGTCGGGGCGCGCCCGCCGCCACTCGCGCAGCAGCGGCACCGTATGCCGGCCGAGCGCGGCCCAGACGAAGCCGACCCGCAGCGCCCGCGGCCCGGCCGTCGCCTCGGCGAGCGCGTCGTCGAGCTGGGTGAGGATGCGGTGGGCGTGCTCGTGCAGCCGCCGTCCCGCCGGGGTGAGCCGCAGCCGGCGGGTGGTCCGCTCGACCAGCGAGGTGCCCAGCCGGCTCTCCAACTGCTCCAGCGTGCGGGACAGGGCGGGCTGGCTGACGTGCAGGGCCGCCGCGGCGCCGGTGATCGTGCCCTCGTCACCGATGGCGGCCAGGGCCCGCAGGTGCCGCAGCTCCACGTTCACCGCAGGCCCCCGTACGGTGCCGGGCCGGGGCGTCCGCGCCGTTCGTCACTCATAACCCCCGAGCATAAATGTCCCGCAGAAGGTATTTCCCTCCCGTCAGCGGCCCGGCCTAGCGTCATCCGTATGAAGATCCTCCTGATCGGCGCGACCGGGAAACTGGGCACCGCCGTACACAAGACGCTGGCCGGACGCGGCCACGAGATCATCACCGTCGGCCGCAGCGGCGGCGACCTCCGCCTGGACATCGGCGACCCGGCACAGGTCACCGAGGTCTACGACCGGGCCGCCGAGCGGATCGGGACGCTGGACGCGGTGGTCAGCGCGGCAGGGGACACGCCGTTCAAGCCGGTCGCCGAGATGACCGCCGAGGACTACGCGGCGGGCTTCCGCGGCAAGGTGCTCAGCCAGATCGAGCTGGTGCGCCAGGGCACCGCCCGGATCTCCGCACGCGGCTCCTTCACCCTGATCACCGGCGTCCTCGCCCGCGACCCGATCCCCACCGGCAGCGCGGCGGCGATGGCCAACGGTGCGGTGGAGTCGTTCGTACGGGCCGCCGCGATCGACATCGCGCCGCAGCGCGTCAACGCGGTGAGCCCGACCGTGGTCACCGAATCCCTCCCGGACTACGGCGCCTTCTTCCCCGGCATCGCGTCGGTGGGCCTGGACCAGGTGGCGGCGGCGTACGTCCGCTCGGTCGAGGGCGGGCAGACCGGGCAGGTCTACGAACTGGCGTGACGCCCGCGGGCGAGCGCCTTCTCGCGCCCCTTGTCCAGGACGGCGAGCAGGGCGAAGGCCGCCACGATGACGGTGGCCGAGGCGACGTAGTTCCAGGGGGCGTCGAGGTAGTTGACGGGCCGCATCGTGGTGCCGTGGTCGTCGCCGATGATCCGGTGGAGGATGGCCGCGGGCCCCTCCCAGAAGCCCACGGTGAACACCAGGATGGACAGCAGCCGGTACCAGGCTTCGTTCATGGTCGTCTCCCCGTTTTCCTGCCGGTGATTTCCGTCCGATGGATACGACCGTATCAATAACTCGCGGCTCTTGTCTTGACTCTGC
The DNA here is from genome assembly GCF_001279365.1 of Streptomyces sp. NRRL F-5755. NCBI lineage: Bacteria > Bacillati > Actinomycetota > Actinomycetes > Kitasatosporales > Streptomycetaceae > Streptomyces > Streptomyces sp. NRRL F-5755. Next base: position 58,747 of record NZ_LGCW01000126.1, read on the forward strand.
CGCACACATCTGATATTCGTCACGCCCTGCGTGGCGCGATACGCTGTCCTTGTGCGTGACGAAAAGACGGACGGGTGCCGGGTCTGCGGTACGGGGCTGCCCGCGGCGGTCCGGGGGCGCCCGCCCGCGTACTGCTCGCGGAGCTGCCAGGCGAAGGCGTACCGGCGGCGCAGGAAGGCCCGTACGGCGGGCCGTCCTGAAGCGGGGGCCGCCGTACCCGGGCAGCAGCCCACGCCACTCGACTCCCCACCGGACGACGCGCGGGAACGGCGCCGTCGCCAGGTCGCCGAGGCCGTCTGGCGGATAGCGGCCGGGCGCGGTCTGGAAGCCGTGAGCATGCGCGAGGTCGCGGCGGAGGCAGGGGTGTCGCTGCGGGTGGTCCAGTACTACTTCGGCAGCAAGCACCGCCTGCTGGTCGAGGCGCTGCGGATGCTGCACGAGGAGAACGACCGGCGCGCCCGCGCGCGCATGAGCGGCCTGCACGAAGCCGGCGACCTGCGGACCGTCCTGCGCGCCGTGCTGATCGAATTCCTTCCGCTGGACGAGCAACGCGCCATGGCGCTCCGCGTGTTCACCGCGTACTTCGTGCGCAGCCTGGCCGACCCCGCGATGGCCGAGGTGTTCCTGCACGGCGAACAGGCCGTGGAATCCCTGGTCGCCGATCTGATCCGGGGGATCGGCGCGGTACGGCCCGGTGTCGACCCGGCGCGCGAGGCGGACCTGCTCGTGTCGGGCGTCACCGGGCTGGGGATGGACGTGCTGCACGGGCGCCGCACGATGGCCGACGTACAGGCCACGATCGACTACCACCTCGACCGGATCTTCTCCTGACCGGGCCCGGACCCGGCGTGGACGCTCAGGGGGCCGGGACGTTCACCAGGCTCCGGTGCGGCCGGTAGTGCGTCACCCCTGCGTGCCCGGGCACCGTGGGCGCCGCGGTATCCGCCGTCACGCCCTCGACGGCCGCAATGGCCGCGCGCAGCCGGGCCGCCGCGCCGCCGCCCGCGAACTCCCGCCAGGCGGCGGTGCCCGCCCACTCGGCGAAGTTCAGGACGCGGCCGCCGTCCTTGGAGAGGTGGAGATGTGCCCCGAGGAGTCCCGGTACGCGTTCCCGCTCCAGCGCGTCGATCACGAGGTCGGCCAGCGCGCGCTGGACCGCCGGGCCGGTGGTGGCGAATGTCGGGGTGACCAGTAGGCCGGGCTGCCGACCGGCGGTCCCCTCGGGTACGTAGCTGCGGTAGCGCGCGTACCGGGTCACTCCCGGCCGCCGTATTCCGGGAATCGACTCGTCGATACGGCTGATGGTGGCGGGCCGCCGGTGGCGTACCCATTCCCGGTGCGCGTCGTCGTCCGTCCACTGCGCGTAGTTCAGGACATGGCTGCCGTCGTCGCTCAGGAAGGTGCTGAGCGACAGCATCGCGTCGGGGCGCGGCTGCCCCTCCCAGGCGTCGAGCACGGAGTCGGCGGCGCGGCGCTGGAGGTCCGGCGACGGCACGATCCAGGGGCTGACGAGAACCGTACCGGCGTCCGGGCGCCGGATGTCGGGGTGTGCGTGTGTGCTGGTCATCGGGCTTTCTCGCTTCTCGGGCCGGGCTGTTGTCCGGAGAGCCTCCAACGTGAAGTGCGCTTGAGGTCAAGGACGGGGCAGCACGATCCACCGTGTCAACCATCATTGACACGACCCGTATGTCAACCTAAATTGACACCATGAGCGAAGCAACGAAGCTCGCCGAGCGGGCGGGCGACCAGGACCCCCGGATCGGCCTGCGGGCCGTCGCCGCGCTCCGCCGGCTGCTGGAGCAGCTGGAAGCCGTACAGGTGCGCAGCGCCCGCGTGAAGGGCTGGTCGTGGCAGGACATCGCCGCCGAGCTGGGAGTCAGCAGGCAGGCGGTCCACAAGAAGCACGGGAGGCGTTGATGTTCGAACGGTTCACGGCGAGCGCCCGGGACGTGGTGCGCGGCGCCCCCGCCTACGCGGTACGGCCGGGCCCCGGCACGGTCGGCGAGGGCGAGTTGCTGCTCGCCCTGCTGGACGGCCGGGGCTCCCCGGGCGCCGAGGCGCTCGCCGCCCTCGGCGTGCGCGAGCGCCGGGCGTCGGTGATGCGGTCGCTGGACGAGGCCCGGCGCCGGGGCGGCCTGACGGCCGCCGACGCGGAGGCGCTGGCCGGGCTCGGCATCGATGTGGCGGAGGTCGTCACGCGGGTGGAGCAGGCGCACGGCGCGGGCGCGCTCGCCACCGCCTCCGGCCGGCCCGCGCGACGCGGACGCTCACTGCGCAGCCCCTTCGGCGAGGAGGCCAAGTCCGTACTGGAACGGTCGCTGCGCGTCGCACTCGGCCGCGGCGACAAGCACATCGGCGACGAGCACCTGCTGCTCGCGCTGGTGGCCAAGCCGGGCCTCGCCGCGTCCGTACTGGCCGAGCACGGGGTCACCCACGCGGACGTCGTACGGGTGCTGGCGAAGCCGGCCGTGGCGGGATGAAGCACGCGAGGCGGCGCGGGGGCCCGTCCCGCGCGCCGGTCCGCTACGGATACGCGACCTTCACCGCTCCGATCCCCAACGTCCCGTGCCGCGGCAGCAGTCCGGCCTCCGAGATCGTGCCCAGCAGCGGGTGCAGCAGCTGGGCGAGGCGCTCAGCGCGGGAGCGGCCCAGGGCCCGCCAGGGGCCGGCGGCCAGCCGGTCCGTCATCCGCTCGACCTCGTCGCGGCCCTCACGGGCCCGGTCCGTGGGGCTGCCGTCCGGGGCGATCCAGCCGCGCGCGGCCAGCCGGTCGTGCGCGGCGCTCCACTCCTGCGAAGTCCAGCCGCGCCCCTTGAAGTCGGACTTCGGCGCGGCGCCGATCGCGGCGAACGACACCAGCGCCTCGCACGGTTCCAGATCATGGGTCAGCAGGGCCGCCAGATGGCCGTCGCCGCGGTGCTCGCGCAGCACCGTGATGGCGTGCCAGAGCGCCAGGTGCGGTGCGTCCGGCCAGGGCAGGTCGCGGTTGGCGGCGGCCAGCGGGCGGGCGGCCACGGAGGCGTTCTCGGCCGCCTGGCGGGCCAGCCGGGCGGCCTCGGCGAGCTGGCCGTCGGAAACCCGCCCGGATCTCAGCAGGCCGGTCAGTATGCGGTCCACCGCCTGCAGCCGTGCGTCCAGTATCTTGCCGGGCGCGGCCGTCGACCAGATCGCCGGCACATAGCGGGCGATCATCCGCGGGCTGAAGCTGTAGAACGTCGCGGCCACCAGCTCGGGCCCTGCGGCGCCGAGCGGCGCCGTGCGCCAGGCGAAGTAGCTGGGCCAGCGCGAGTCGGTGTCGAAGCCGAGGGCCGCCGCCTCCTCGAACGCCTCGGGTGCGAAGTAGAGAAGGGCATGGACGGGCTCCAGCTGGCGCCACATCCGGCGGGCCACCGCGGGGTATTCCGACATCGCGTACCTCTTGGCCTTCAAGATCCGTGTCGACAAGGAGAGTTGACTGTAAAGGCGGACACGGCCGTAGGTCCCCGAATTCTCGCGGCAGAACCCGTCGTCGGGCAAAAAGCCGTGCGAGGGTCTGAGTTCCCCGATTACGGCGGGTGAATCCAGACCCTCGCGAGCAACTGTGCGTAATCGCCGGGCAGTACGGCGACGGAGTCAGCGCGGCGGCTCCTGTCCGGCCGCATATGCCTCCGGGTCACGCAGCAACGCTCCGACGTGCACGGCGGTCGCGGACAGACGGCTGCGTACGTCCTTCAACTGCTCCGCCGTCACACCGTGATCGCGCGCGGCGTCCCGCAGATCGTCGCGGAAGCGGTCCAGCAGCCGGTCGAAGTCCCGCGCCGGGTCGCCGGAACCGGGCTCGGACGCCCACGCGGGCTCCGCGGGCACCCGGCCGGCGGCCTCCGCGCGCGCCGCGCCACGGCCGTCGCCGCCGGGCCGCGCCGCGGTGTCTTCCTTGGTGAGGCCCACGCCGCCGCCGTCCTCCGGTGCCTGCCCGGCGCCCCCGTCCGGCCGGTCCGCGCCCGCCGCCCCCTCCGGCCCGACCGTGAACCGGCCCACCTCGCGCGAGACCTCCGACAGCGCCTCGCGCAGGGCCCCGGCCCAGTCCCCGGTACGTACATGCTCCTGGGCCTGTTCCTGTACGCGCCTGATGGCCTCCTGGACCTCGTCGCGCACGAACGACCGCGCCTCCCGGGCCTGCTTGCGCGCCCGCTGCGCGTCCTGCTTGGCCCGCCGGCTCTCCTCCTTCGCCCGCCGCGCCTGCTCCTTCCACTCCTCCTTGGCGCGGCGGAACTCCTCCTTCGCCTGCCGCCAGGACTCCCGGTCGCCGTTCCGGCCGTCGAAGAAATCGGAGGCGTCCGGAAAACCGTGCTCCTCGCCACCGCGCCGACCCTGCCGGGCCTGTTTGGCGGCCTCCCGCATCTCGCGGCGCACGTCCCGCGCCGAGCCGCTCACGTCCTCCCGGATGTCGGACGCCAGCGCCGCGACCGACTCCCGGATCTCCATCTCCAGATCGGCCAGCTCACCACCCCGGTCCGCCAGTTCGGCGCGCCCCGCCGCGGTGATCGAATACACCTTGCGGCCGCCCTCGGTGGTATGGGACACCAGCCCCTCGGCCTCCAGCTTGGCCAGCCGCGGGTAGACCGTGCCGGCGGACGGCGCGTACAGGCCCTGGAAACGCTCCTCCAGCAGCCGGATGATCTCGTAGCCGTGCCGCGGCGCCTCGTCCAGCAGCTTGAGCAGATAGAGGCGGAGGCGGCCGTGGGCGAAGACGGGAGGCATGGTTCAGAGCACCTTCTTGTCGGCGGGGGAGTCCGTGGTGTCGGCGGGGCCGTCCCCGGACGGCGGGCGGCGCCGGTCGTCCGAGGACGGCGGGCGGCGCAGCAGCGCCAGGCCGCCGGAGAGCGTGGTGACCTTCAGCCGGCCGCTGCCCGAGCCGAGCCGGCCCGTGATCCGCTTGGCCCCCCACTGGCCGCTGACCCTCAGATCCTCGAAGGCGTTGGCGACCGTACCGCTGGTCGTGTTCGCGTCCACCTCGGCGTCGCCCGGCGCGGGCAGCCGGATGGCGACCTCGCCGGAGACCGTCGTCAGCTGGACGTCCGTACCCGTCGCCGCCGGATCGAGATCCAGGACCATGTCGCCGCTGACCGAATCCGCCTTCACGGTGGCGCCTGACCCCTCGATGAGGGTCAGGTCGCCGGAGACCGAGTTGAACCTCAGGTCGCCCGTGACGGCCTGGCCCTCCACCCGTCCCGAGACGGTCTCGGCCCGTACGGGGCCCGTCAGGCGGACGAGGGTGCTGTCGCCCGATACGCCGCGCAGCTCCGTACGCCCGTCGATCCCCGAGATCACCGCACTCGCCCCCACGGTGCCGATCGCGACGTTCGTCGCGGTGGGGACGGTGACCGAGACCACCGCGCTGCGGTGCCAGCCCTTGCGGTCGAGGAACTTCAGCCACCCCTTCCAGGGCAGGTCGTCGTACGTGACGGTGAGCGTGCCCGCCTCCTGCCGTACGGTCAGCGGCGGGCCGGAGAGCTCGCTGATCTCCACGCGGGGGCGGCCGCCGTCGGTCGTCCCGACGACGTTGACGGTGCCGCCGACGACGCGCACCTCCAGTGCGGTGAGCTCTTCCTCGATCTCCAGCGTGCGTGGTGCGGAGACCGACCACTCGGTCCGGGCTGACATGTCCTGGCCTCCCCTGGGGTTCGGTGACGCGAGCTATCGCGTATCCGCGTCTCACGATATATCGCATGGCGGGGCGGGCCAAGTGGTTCGCGGCTGCGCCGCGGGGTTGGGGGGTCCTGGACCGCGCTTCGCGCGGATACGCATTGGGTTTGTCGTGGGGCGGGGGTGCGCAGGGGGCCATCTCCTCGGCGCCTTGGAGCGGCCGTTATGTATGGACGCGACCGGGGCTTCGGTCGCCTGCGGGGAGTGTCCCCCTGCACACCCCCTCCCGTCGGTTTGGCGAGTGCGGGCCGGTGGGGGAGGGGGAAAAGAAACCTGGTGCGCGCCCCCCCCCATGAGGTGAAGCGCGCGTTGCGTAGGCGCAGGGCCCCGGGCGCCTCCGCGTCATGCGAAGGCGGCCGCGGGGTCTGTAAGGACCCCTGCCACGGCGGCGGGATTGCCGCGTACGGCGTGGGCTCGGGGACACGTAGGGGTCTCCCCGCAGGCGACCGAAGCCCCGGTTGCGTCCAAACTGTTCGGCCGCTCCAGGCAACGAGGAGAGACCCCTGCGGGGCCCCGAGCCCCCACCCACCGAACCCCAGGCGCCAAGGCGCACCCCCACCGGAGCAACCGCACCCCCACCGGGGCAACCGCACCCCCACCGGGGCAAGCATCACCCCGGTACCCCGTCACGCAAGCGTGACTACTCCTCCTCGTCGTCCAGCCGCGCCAGCCACGTCGCCAGGCGCTCTACCGGGACCTCGAAGTCGGGGTTGAGGTCCACGAACGTGCGCAGCTGGTCGGCCAGCCAGGCCAGGGTGACCTCTTCCTCGCCGCGTCGGCTCTCCAGCTCCTCGATACCGCGATCCGTGAAATACACCGTGTTCTCCACCTGGTTTCCGTGACGTTCCGGGCCAGGATAGGCAGGCGCCGCGACCCCTCGCGTCACTCGCACCCTGGGGATAACCTGATCACCTGTCAACGGCCCTGGGGCAGTGCGACATTGCCGCTCAGGGGGAGCAGGAGGCCGTGATGCGCGATCGCGCACATCTCATCGAGCTGCCCGACGGGACCCAGGTCTGGGCCCGCGTCTCCCGGCTGGACATAACGGGCGATCCGGACGAAGAGTACGACGACGTAGGCGTCTGGGACGCCCTCGGCGCACGCGTGGAGGGGCTGCGCGAGCTGGTCGGCGGGGTCGCGGCCAGTCTGCGGGCGGCCACCGAGCGGGTGGCTCCGGACGAGACCAGCGTCAGCTTCGGCGTGGAGGTGGCGGCCAAGCCGGGCCGCGCCGTGGCGCTGCTCGCGGACGGTGAGGCCAAGGCGAACCTGTCGGTGACGCTCACCTGGCGGCGCGGGGAGCGGGAAGCGGCGGCGGTGGATCAGGGCCGGAGCGACGGCCGAGGGCCGGACGATTCGGGCGCGTGATGGCGGCCTCGGAAGGCGGTCACGGGTCGGCGCGCTCCGAGCGCGCCGACCGCGAGAAGTACGCGCATCTCCTCGGCCACGCGGGCCGCGCCACCGTCGCCGTACGCCCGGCGCCCGGCGTGGACCCGGCCCCGCTGTGGGGCAGCGGCGTGTTCGTGGCGCCCGGGTGGGTGCTGACCTGCGCGCATGTGCTGGTCAGCGGTGACGGACGGCGCCGCCCGACCGGGCCGGGCGGGGAGGTCGGTGTCGCGTTCGGCGGCCGGGTGGCCGCCGCGCGTCTGGAGTACGACCTGAGCCGCCCGGCGCCCGAGTACCCGGCCGGCCACGGCCCCCGTACCGACCTGGCCCTGCTGCGGCTGCTCGACCCGGATGTCGCGCACCCGTGCGCCTGGCTCAGTGATCAGCCGGCGGCGCTTCTGGAGGACGCGTTCATCTTCCGGGGGCATGACCGGCCCGAGGCCGGTACGGGCGCCGGTTCCGGGGCCGGCGCGGGCGACGCCGGTGCTTGCGCCGCTCCGGCCCACACGGTCGCACCCTTGGACGTCGACCCCTTCATCGCCGTCCGCTTCGGCGCCCGCGACGCCCGCGGGCTCCAGTTCGGCAGCGATGTGCGCGTCACCCCGGGCGCGTCCGGCGGGCCGCTGCTGGACTGTGACCGCGGGGAGGTCGTCGGCATCGTCAAGGGGAGCCACCGCGAGGACCGGGTCGGGCTGGCGGTGCCGGTGACCGAGTTGCGGCGGCTGGCCCCGTACCACCTCGTACCGGGGGCCACGGGGCTCGGCGACGACCCGTACCACACGCTGATGAGCCTGCACGACCGCTGGCACTGGGCGGGGCAGGACCTCGGCGGGTCGGGCGAGCCGACCTGGTTCGACGCGCAGCACGCGATCATGTCGGGGCGCGGCCGGCTGTGGGGCGTGCAGGAGCGGCTGCAGGCGCTCGATCTGCTGGCGTCGCTGCCCGCGCCCCGCGACCCGCTGGTGGTGGCGGGCGCGGTCGCCGAGGCGCTGGGCCGTGCGGACCCTTCGGGCCGTACGGGGCGGGCCGGGCCGTGGACACTGCGGACGTGGCGGGACGGGCACGGCGCGCTCTACCAGGGCAGCGACCCGTACACGGAGCTGTGCGCCTTCGTGCACTATCTGCGCATCGTCGCGCAGCGCACCGCCGACGAGGCGCGCGGCGTGCCCGGTGACGAGGGGGCCGCGATGCGTGCGGCGGCCGAGCGGCTGGCGCTGTTCGTGGCGGCCAAGGCGGTCGTCCTGCTGCCCCGGGACCGGGAGCGGATCGGCCCGGTGCGGCGCCGCCCGGACTCGGTCCTGGTGGAGTTCGAGCCGCTGTTCTACGACGATGGGGGCGGGCGGCAGCTGTTCAACTGGTCGGTGAGCGAGGGGTACGGCCAGGGGCAGTGGCAGCGCGTCGAGGTCCAGGAGTCGCGGGGCGGCATGACCTTCGAGGAGGCGCGCGGCCAGGTCCTGCGGCGGCTGGGGCCGCGTCTGCTGCGTGCGGACGACGCGGCGGGCGGCGTCCGGGTGCGCCTGGAGGTGGCGGTTCCGGAGGAGCACTGGCACACCGCTGCGGACCGCTGGCAGGTGCCCGCCTCCACCCGCCGTACGGCGCGGCTGCGCCCGCTGGGCCCGGCGCGCGCGGTGGTGCTGCGCGACCAGGGGCGCCGCCAGGAGGACCGGGAGGAGGTGGATCCCGCCTGGCTGCGGCGCTGGCAGGGCCTGGTCGGAGCGGGGCGGTTGACGGCGCTGCGGGTGCCGGCCGGTCCGCGGGCGTCGGTTTCGGGGCTGTCGCGGCTGCTGGAGGAGGCGGACGACGGTGCGGTCCCGGCGCTGTGCCGGTCGGTGGCGGACGGCACCGGGCTGGAAGCCGTCGGCTGGGCGCTGGACGCCGGCCACCCGGTGGCACTGTGGCCGGCCGGGGGGCACGACGAGCGGGACTGCGACCGGGTGTGTGACGAGTTCCACCGGGAGGTGCGGCAGCTGCTCGGGGCGCCGAAGTCGGTGGCCGAGCTTCCCGAACTGGTGCGTGAGCTGCGCGCCAAGGCCGCGGAGGGCGGCGCCTCCTGGGCCCGCGATCTCGTGCTGCTCTACGACGATCCGGGCAACCCGATCCCCCAACTCTTCTCCCAGGGCACGCAATTGTCGCCCCAATGACGGCACCCGAGACCGGAAAACGCCCCGTGTCCTTCCGTCCGGCTGGCTACTGTCCTAGCGTCGTGAGAGATTGCCAGGGGGACGGGTCCGGGGAGGGCGGGAAGCGGTGCCGACGCTTGCCGGATGCTCCGCCGCGGCCCCGCGCCCCTGCCCGATGGCCGGCCGGCGACGAGGAGTTCCGACGTGAGCGACTGGCTCATCTACCGTGGCGCGGGGGCTCCGCACGACGGCATCGAGCAGTTACCGCCACCCCCTCCGTGGCGCGATTTCGACGGCGGCCCGCTCGTGGCGCCGCCCGCGGCCCTCGACCACGCCTCCGAGCGCCGGCTCGGCGTGCAGCGCCGCGAGGCCAGCTACCACCGGCCGGGCGAGACCGAGCGCGAGCTGGTCAACGCGGCGCTCTACCTGCGCCGTCCCCTGCTGGTGACGGGCGCCCCGGGCAGCGGCAAGTCCACCCTCGCGCACTCGGTCGCCTACGAACTGGGCCTCGGCCGGGTGCTGAACTGGTCCATCGTCAGCCGCAGTTCGCTGCGTGACGGGCTCTACGAGTACGACGCCATCGGCCGCCTCCAGGACCTCCAGATCGCCCGCGCGGCCCGGCCGCAGTCGACGCCGGGGCCGGCGGAGGGGCGGCCGGGCCCGCAGGACGAGCCGGGCGGCGGCATCGGCCGCTACATCCGTCTCGGCCCGCTCGGCACGGCCCTGCTGCCCGCCGCGAAGCCGCGTGTCCTGCTCGTCGACGAGCTGGACAAGAGCGACATCGACCTGCCGAACGACCTGCTCAACGTGCTGGAGGAAGGGGAGTTCCGGATTCCGGAGCTGGAGCGGCTGGCCGGATCGGCCCCCGAGGTGCCGGTGCTCAGCGACGACGGCGTACGGGTCACCGTGCGGGACGGCCGGGTGCGCTGCCGCGCCTTCCCGTTCATCGTGCTGACCAGCAACGGCGAGCGGGACTTTCCCGCGCCGCTGCTGCGCCGCTGTATCCACCTGAACATCCCCACACCCGACAAGGAGCGGCTCGCGGACATGGTGCGGGCGCACTTCGGCGAGAGCGCCGCGGCCGAGCACGAGTCCGTCATCGACCGCTTCCTGGACCGCGAGCCCGGCGACGTACGGGCCGTGGACCAGCTGCTGAACGCGATCCACCTGACGCGGCAGGCCGGCTGGGCGGACGAGGACGAGGAGGAGACGCGGCGGCGCCTGACGGCCGAGCTGCTGCGGCCCCTGGATCGGACCAGGTGACCCGCGGTGCCGGCCGGCGGACCGGGCCACGGCCCCCTCGGTGAGATCGTCGCGCGGCTGCGCGCGGCCGGCCTGCCCGCGGACGCCCGCGCTCTGGCGGACGCCCTGTGGCTGGCCCGGTGGATCACTCCGGGGGCGGCCGGCGGCGAGGTGACGCCTGCCGAGGAGACGGTTCCGCCCGTCGTACAGGGTCCAAAACCGGCCACTTTCTCTGTGGATTCCCGTGGCCGGGAGTCCGCCCGCGACACGCCGTCCGCCACGGAGCCCGCCGCCCGGGACCGCCCCCGGCGCACGGAAGTGGACCTGCTGCCCGCCCAGGACGACCGCGCCTTCGCCCCCGACCACGGCCGCCTCGGCGAGGTCGGCATCCCCGTGGCCTCCGCCTTCCCGGGCCTGCTGCCGCTGCAGCGCGCCCTGCGGCCGATCCAGCGCTATCACCCGCCAGTCGCCCCGGTCCGCCGGGAACTGGACGAGGCCGCCACCGCCGACCTCTCCGCACACGCCGAGATGATCATCCCGGTGCTGCGCGGCGTCCGCCGCCGCGCGGCCAGCCTGCGCCTGCTCATGGACGGCTCGTCCTCCATGGCCGTGTGGGAGCAGATGCTGCACGACCTGCGGCAGGTCTGCGAGCGGGTCGGCGCCTTCCGCGACGTGACGGTGCACTACCTCCACCCGTACGGCGACGAGGTCGGCGTCGCCGCGGGCCCCGGCCGGGACGCGCCGCTGCGCCCCGCCGACCAGCTGCACGACCCCACCGGCCACCACGTCACCCTCGTCGTGAGCGACTGCGCGGGCCCGCTGTGGCGCGACGGGCGCATCCAGCGCCTGCTGTACCGCTGGGTGGCCGACGCGCCGCTCGCCGTCGTACAGCCGCTGCCGCAGCGGATGTGGGCGCGCACCCTGCTGCCCGCCGTCGCGGGCACGCTCGTACGGCAGCAGGGCCCGTACCGCGCCCTGGACTTCCGCCCCGCCCGGCGCCGCCGCCGTACCCCCGCCACGGCCGGGCAGGCCCAGGGCGGCACCCGCGAGCGCGCCGTACCGGTCCTGTCGGCCGCGCCCGCGGCCCTCGGCAGCTGGGCCCGGCTGGCCGCGGCCGAATCCGGCCTGTCGCTGCGCGGCGCCGCCGCCGTCGTCCGCTGCGACCACGGCCTGGGCACGGATGTCGCCCGCACCGCCGAGCGCCCCGAACCGGCCCGGCTGGTGCGCGAGTTCGAGCAGACCGCCTCGCCCGACGCCCGCCATCTGGCCGTCCACCTGTCGGCCGTACCGCTCGCGCTGCCCGTCATCCAGCTCGTGCAGCGCGCGATGCTGCCCCAGACCGGCCCCGCCGAGCTGGCGGAGGTGCTGCTCAGCGGCCTGATAGAGCAGCTTCCCGACCCCGCGGGCCCGCCGGGGGGCGAGGGCCCGGCCGGCGGCCCCTGGTACGAATTCGTGCCCGGCGTACGGGACGAGCTGCTGAGCCGCCTGAGCGCCGGCGAGGCCGCCCTCGTCCTCAAGCACTGCTCCCTCTACATCGAGCGCACGTTCGGCCGCAGCGCCCGGAACTTCCCCGCGGTCGCGGTCGCCATGCTCTCCGGCAGCGGCCGGGAGCCGACGACCGGGCAGCGCGCCGTGCCCGAGCCGTTCGCGCGGATCTCCGAGCGGGTGCTGCGCCGGTTCGAACCGGCCCTGCGGACGCCCGCACAGCTGTCGTACGCGCCCGACGGGCCCGCCGCCGAGGGCGCCGCGCTGCTGGCGCGCTACGAACAGGAGGGCACGGTACGGGACTTGATCGAAGCCGTGCGGCTGCTGCGCGCGGCGGCGCAGAGCCTGCCCGCCGCGGGCACCGACCTCGCCCGCGCGCTGCTGCACGGCTGGGCGAAGTGGCGGCAGCCGGACGCGCTGGAGGAGGCGGAACGGGCGGTACGGGCCGCCGCCGAGGCCGTCGGCGGCGATCCGGCGCAGCCGCCGGACGGGGACGGCGAGGCGCGCGTCAGGGCGCTGATCGTGCTCGCCCGGGTGCGCTACGCCGCCGCGCAGGAACGCGGCGCCGCGGGGTACCCGGACGGTGAACGGAGCGCGCTGGAGGAGGCCGCGCGCCACCTGGACACCGCCTGCGGGCTGATGAGCCTGCTGGATCCCCGCGTATTGGAGAGCATGGTGCTGCGTACCGAAGTGCTGCGGCGGCTGGCCGCGCTGCCCTCGGCCGCCACGGCCGCCACGGCCGCCACGGCCGCCACGGCCGTCACCGGCCGCGCCGCCGACCCCCTCGACGAGGCCGAACAGGCCCTGACCACCCTCCTGGAACAGTGGCCCAGCGGCGAGCAGGTGCCCGGCGAGATCTACGCCGCGCGCGGCGGCGTCCTGCTGGACCAGGCGCGCCGCGCCGCCGTGCACGAGGAGGCCGCCGAGACGTACGCCGGGGCGCTCGCCCTGCGCGCCACCGCCGACCTGGACGCCGCCACGACCCTGCTGCGCCGCCGGGGCGGCTCCGCCGACCGCGAGGTCTGCGAGACGCTGCTGGAGCTGGCCCAGGCCCGCTCGCTGCTCGGCGGCGGCACCGGCCCGGACGCCGTGCTCCCGGTCCTGGAGCGGGCCCGCGCGCTCGCCCGCGAACTGCGCGACCCGGCCCTGGAGGCGGAGAGCCTGAGCCGTACGGCCGAGGCGTACAGCGCCCTGCACGCCCGCACCGCCGACCCCGAGGCGCTGGACGCGGCGATCGAGGCGCTGGCCGCCGCGCTGCGCCTGACCGCCCCCGACTCGCCCGAACACAGCTCCCTGCTCGCCCGGCGCGGCGCTGCGCTGCTGCTGCGCGCCCGCCTGGAGCCCCCCGGCGACCAGGCCAAGCGACTGGCGAACGAGGCGGTGCACGTGCTGCGCGAGGCGCTCGGCCGGGTCGCCCCGCACGACCCCGAACTGGGCTCCCACCGCCTGCTGTTCGGCCGCGCCCTGCGCCTGCGCCACGACCGCCAGCCCTCGCTGGCCGATCTGCACGAGGCGGACTGGGTGCTGGAGCTGGCCGCGCGCAGTTCGGCCGATCCGGTGGTCAGCGCGGAGGCGTGGCTGGAGGTCGGCGACGTCCAGCTCGTACTGGACCGCCGCTTCGACTCCCGGGAGCGGCACGACCGTGCCGCCGCGTCCTACCGCCGGGCCGCCGCGGCGGCCGAACGGGCCGGCAGCCCCCTGCTGGCGGCGCGCGCCCACCACCGGCGGGCCGGCGTCCTGGAGGACACGGCGGGGCCGCAGGCGGCGCTGCCCGCGTACCGGGAGAGCTGGGAGCAGTGGCAGCGCGCGTCCGAGGAGAACGGCCCGGAGGCCCGGCGTACGAGGGAGCGGATGCGCGCCCTGGAACCGTCCGAATGACCGTCCGACCCGGCCGGGCCGGGCGTTTGCGCGCACGGGCGCGCGGGAACACCCCGTCCACCCGGCCCAGAGGAGAACAGCGTGGCGACAGTCCCCGTCACCGGTACGGCCCCGGCCGCACCGGCCGAGCCGTCCGGTCCGTCGGCCGAGCCGCTGCCGGACTTCGGCGGTGTCGATGTGGCCGCGGTGGCCGCGCGGACGGGCCACCCGGTGCTGGGGGAGGTGGCCGCCCTCCTGCTGCGCAACTGGCCCTCCGCCGAGCGGGCGGTGGCGTACTACGACGACGGTCCGGGCCCGACCGTACGGTAAGCGTCCGTTTCTGAACGCCGGGCGACGGTTTTTGGGCAAACGGGCTACGAAACCGGCCAGTTGTCCTTGCCGTGTGCATGTTCTCCCGTGGCCGAGCCAGGTATCGCGACAGCGGGCCGCCATCGGGCTGCCCGGACGTCGGACGCAGGCAGGGGGCGGCGTCGTGGTGTTCCAGAGCCTTGAGGCGCCCGCGGTCCCCTTCCGTCAGTTCGTCCTGAAGACCCACAGCCGCTGCAACCTCGCCTGCACCTACTGCTACATCTACACGGGCCCGGACCGCAGCTGGCGCGCCCGTCCCCCGCACGCCCCGCCCGGCACCGTCCGCCGGACCGCGCTGCGCATCGCCGAACACGTACGCACCCACGGCCTCGACGAGATCCGCGTCGACCTGCACGGCGGCGAACCCCTGCTCACCGGCCCGGGGCCGCTCCTCGACCAGGCCGCGGCGCTGCGCGCCGTACTCCCGGACGGCTGCCGCGCACACCTCGGCGTACAGACCAACGGCACCCTCCTCACCCCGCAGGCACTCGACGCCCTGGCCGCCGCGGGCTTCCGGATCGGGCTCAGCCTGGACGGCGGCACCCCCGGCCTGAACCGGCGGCGCCTGGACCACGCGGGACGGCCCTCCTGGGCGGCCGCCTCCCGCGCCGCCCGCCTGCTGGCCCGCCGACCCGACACCTTCGCGGGCATCCTGTGCACCATCGACATCACCTCCGACCCCGCCCTGGCCTACGGCTCGCTGCGCGCGCTCAACCCCCCGATGCTCGACTTCCTCCTCCCGCACGCCAACTGGACCAGCCGCCCGCCGCTGCCGCCCGACCCGGGGAGCCGCACCCCGTACGGCGACTGGCTGTGCACCGTCTTCGACCTCTGGTGGGACGAAACGGAGCCGGCGCCCCGGATACGCCTCTTCACCGAGATCATCGGTCTGCTGCTGGGCCGCCCCAGCAGCAGCGAGGCGGTCGGCCTGTCGCCCGTGGTCGCGCTCGTGGTCGACACCGACGGCGCCATCGAACAGGTCGACTCCCTCAAATCGGCGTACGAGGGCGCCGCCGCCACCGGCCTGGACGTCTTCCGCAACAGCTTCGACGAGGCGCTGGCCCACCCGGGGATGGCCGCCCGCCGCCTCGGCGCCGACGGCCTGTGCGCGCGGTGCCGCACCTGCCCGCTGCTGACGGTGTGCGGCGGCGGCAACTACGCCCACCGCTACCGGGCGGGCAGCGGCTTCCGTAACCCGTCCGTGTACTGCGCCGACCTGGAACGGGTGATCCGCCACATCGCCGCCCGCCTCGACGCCGAGGTGCACGCGGACCGGACGCCCGGGGCCGGCGCCGGACTGGCCGCCTGGTCCGTCAACTGGCCGACCGCGTACAAGACCTGACGTGGCGTCGCCGCACGGGGCGATACTTGGGCTATCGTGCCGAACAGCCAGCTCGCGCACGCGCGAACCGCCGCATACCGAGGAGACGGGCGCATGGCCGACCAGTCCGCTATTACCGGCTCCGCAGAGCACATCACCATCAGCTACGCGGGCTTCAACCGGCCGTGGGCGGCGTGGATCTCGCACCAGCTGGAGCAGCTCGGGCACGGCACCACCATGCTGCGCTGGGACCCCGCCGCCGACAGCCCCCTCACCGAGGAACTGGCCGGCCTGCTCGCCGCCGAGGGGCGCCTGCTCATGGTGCTGGACGACTGGTACTTCAAGCTGGGCCCCAAGACTCACGAAGAGTGGACGGCCGCCCTCCAGGAAGTCGTACCGGAGCACGCCGACCGGTTCGCCGCCGTCAGCGTCGCCACCCAGCGGCTGCCCGCCACCGCCTCCGTGCTGCGCCCCGCCGACCTGCGCGACCTGGACGCCGTCGAGGCCAACCGGCGCGTCCTGAACCGCCTCGGCGTCCCGGCCGCCGGCCGCCGCCCCGCCGAGCCCGCCGCCAACGCCCCGCGCTTCCCCAACGACCCGCCCGAGATCTGGAACATCCCCCGCCGCAACAACCGCTTCACCGGCCGCGACACCGCGCTGGAAGAGCTGCACGGCAAGCTGGCGGGCCCGCTCCCGGGACCCGGCCAGCCGATGGAGACCCGGATCGCCCTGTACGGCATCTCCGGCGTCGGCAAGAGCCAGATCGCCGCCGAATACGCCCACCGCTTCGGCAACGACTACGACGTGGTGTGGTGGATCAGCGCCACCAACCGCGGCGCCGCCCGCGAACAGCTCGCCGAGCTGGCCACCCGCATGAACCTGCCGGTCGGCCAGGAACTCGGCGACCGCATCCGCGCCGTCCACGAGGCGCTGCGCATCGGCCGCCCGTACCGCCGCTGGCTGCTGGTCTTCGACAGCGCCGACGACATGGAGCAGATCGAGGACCTGGTGCCGGACGGCCGCGGCCACGTCCTGATCACCACCCTCACCCGGGACTGGTCCGGCTCCGGCAGCGCCCAGGAGATCGAGGTGCTGCCCTTCACCCGCACCGAGTCCGTCGCCTACGCGCGGCGCCGCGCCCCCCGGCTGACGAACAAGGAAGCCGACCTGCTGGCGGACGCCGTACAGGACCTGCCGCTGCTGCTCGCCCAGACCGCCGCCTGGCTGGACGCCAACCCGATGGCGCCCCGGGAGTACATCGAGCTGATCCGGCGCGGTGAGCCGAGCCTGGTCGGCATCCGCATCTCCACCGACTACCCGATGGCCTTCCAGACCAGCTGGGCCATAACCCTCAACACGCTGCGCGAGCGCAGTCCCGCCGCCGTCGAACTGCTCAAGCTCTTCGCGTTCTTCGCGCCGGACGCCATCCCGGTCCCCATGCTCGCCCGTGCCCGCCGCGGCGACCTGCCCGAATACCTCGCCGACCTGGCGGCCGAGCCGATCGCGTGGAACACCGCGCTGCGCCGGCTGACCGAGTCCACCGCCGTACGCCTGGACTACCAGGTCGCCCAGACCACCTCGGACCCCGCCGTCGAAACGGCCCAGATGCACCGGCTCTACCACCGGTTCCTGCGCAGCGACATGGCCGAGGACGAGCGCGACACCATGTCCGCCACCGCCTGCCGGGTGCTGGCCACCGCCGACCCGCAGAGCCCCTCCGACACCCGCACCTGGGAGCAGTACGCCGCCCTCATCCCGCACCTGGAGCCGGCCGGCGTCCTGGACAGCCCCGAGACCTCCGTCCAGGAACTGCTGCTCAACTGCATCGAGTATCTGCGGGTGCGCGGCGAATACCGCATGGGCCTGCGGCTGTGCGAACAGTTCCTCTCCCGCTGGCGCACCCGCATCGCGCCCACCCAGCGCACCATGCTCGTGATCACCCACCAGCACGCCAACATGCTGCGCCGCCTGGGCCGCTACCGCGAGGCCGAGGCGGTCGGCAGCGCCATCGTCGAGGAACTGGCCGCCGAACGGGACCCGGGCGACGGCGCCCTGCTGCGCGCCCAGGACGGCCTGGCCGGCACCTACATGGCACTGGGCTCCTACCCGCAGGCACTGGAGATCTTCGAATCGGTCGTCCGCGGCCGTACGGAACTCCTCGGCCCCGAAGCACCCCTCACCCTCTCCTCCCGCAGCAACCTCGCCTCCGCGCTCAGCGCCGTCGGCCGCTACGAGGAAGCACTCGCCCTCTACGGCGAGGTGCTGCTCGTCTGGGAGCGCCAGCTGCGCGCCCGGCACCACCTCACACTCGGCGCCGCGTATTCGTACGCCCGCATGCTGCGCCTGCTCGGCCGCTACACCGACGCCCTCTCCCGCCAGGAGCTGAACGTACGGCTCTACCACCAGGTCATGGGCAAGCACACGCCGCTGACCCTGCGCGCCGAGCACAACCTCGCGCTGTGCCTGCGCCGCTCCGGCGCCGTCACCCAGGCCGACGCGCTGATGGGCGATGTGGTGGAGCGCGCCCGCCGGGTACACGGCCCCCGCCACCCGGAAACGCTCATGATGCAGGCCAACTACGCCACCTTCCTGCGCGAGCACGGCGACCTCGGCCAGGCCAGGGAACTGGGCGAGGAGGCCGCCGAGCGGTACCGCACCCTGGTCGGCGAGGCCCACCCGTTCACCGTCGGCGCACTCGGCAACACCGGCCTGGTGTGCTGGGAGTTCGGCGAGCGGGACAACGCACTGGCCATCGCCGAACAGGCACTCGCCGGCATGACCCGGGCGATGGGCCCCGACCACCCCTGGACGCTGGGCTGCGCCCTGAACGCCGCCGGCGCCCGCAACCGCGTCGACGACGAGGAGAGCGCCGCCCGGCTGAGCCGGGACACCCTGGAGCGCGCCAAGCAGACCCTCGGCGACACCCACCCGCTGACCCTCTCCGCCAAGACGGCCCTCGCCGACGACCTGCGGGCGCTGCGACGCGGCCAGGAGGCGTCCAAGCTGGAGCAGGAAGCCGTACAACAGCTCACCGAAACCCTCGGCGCCGAACACCCGCACACCCTCTCCGCCCGCCGCCGGCGCCGCCCGTACTGGGACTTCGAGCCGCAGCCGGTCTGACCCCGCCCGCACCGGGGCCCGCACCGGTGCGGGCCCCGGCGGCGTACGCTCGTCATGAGCCGAGGAGCAGGTGCAGCAGCCAGGACACGGCGGCCTGCACCGCGCCGGAGGCCACCGCGACGGTCAGGTACGACGGAATCTTCACGACAACGCGCTTGCGCCGCATGGCAGCGGTCCTCTCGCTGGGGCCCGGACGGGACGGTGGCACGGCACCACCGTCGCGGCGCGCACCGGTGTTGCGGCAGTCCGCACACGTTGCGGACCGGCCCAACGCCCCGCGTCGAGGGGGCCAGCATGGACACAGCGGCCGGACCGGACGGCGACGCGCGCGATCCCGCGCCCGTACCGCCCGCCGCGGAGCGCGTCGGCGACCTGAAGCCGGTGCCCCGGCACGTCGCCCCGCAGTGCCGGGAACTGGCCCTGGCCCTGCGCGGCGTCTTCGCCGGGCTGCGGCTGTCCGTACGGCGCTACGCGCTGCGCCGCCACCACGACCCCGGCACCGTCTCCCGCTACCTCAACGGCACGGCCGTCGCCCCCGCCGAGTTCGTCGAACGGCTCCTGGAGGACGCCGCACAGGCCCTGGGCCGCCCGGTGTCCGCCGAGGTCACGGCCCGCGTGACGGCCCTCCAACGGGAGGCCCTGCGCGCCACCAACAAGCTCGGCTGGGAGCTTCAGCTGCTCCGCGACCGGCTCGCCGAGGCCGACCGGCGCCAGCGGGCCGCCGAGACGAACGTCGAAGCGCTGACGGAGGCCCTGCACGCCAGGAAGCGGCGCATCGCCGAGCTGGAGGCCGGACACCGCCGCGCCACCGCCCGGCTGGAGGCCCGGCACGCCGCCCAGGAGGACGAGGCGGTACGCACCCGGGCCGCACAGCAGCGGCTGCGCACCGAGGCCGCGCGCCTGCGCACCGCCCTGGAGGAGGCGCGCGGCCGGGCGGCGGCCGCCGAGCGGCGCTGCGCGGAGCTGGAGCGGCAGCTCGCCGCGGCGGAGGAGTTCGTCGCCCGTACGCTGGAACGCGGCCCCGGCGCCGGGACCACCCGCTTCACCATCAGCTTCGCGGGACCGGACCGGTTCTGGGCCGTATGGGTCCGGCACCGGCTGGAGATCAACGGCCACGAGGCCGCGCTCCAGCGCTGGGAGCCGCCGGCCGGCTTGTCGCTCCGGGAGTCGCTGCGCGCCCTGCTGATCGTCGAGGGCACCCACGTCCTGCTGCTCGGTGATGGACTGTTCGCCACCGGCCCGCACCCCGCCGCCGAGTGGACCGAGGCGCTGCGCGAGCAGCCCGGGCGGCTGGCCGTGTTCGCCGTCACCGACCCCGCAGCCGCGACCTGTCCGGGCCTGGAAGCGGACTTCCTCGGCGGCGTCGGCGCCGAGGAGGCCGAACGCCGCATCCTGGAGCGGCTGGGCCTGGACACCACGCTCGCCGGCGTCCGTACGGGTGCCAGCGCGCCCCGCTTCCCCGCCGAACCACCGCACATCTGGGGCGGCGTCCCGGACCGCGACCCCGGCTTCACCGGCCGCGAGGAACTGCTCGCCCACCTGGGCCACCACTTCGACGAAGGCCGCTCAGGGGCGGCCGTCTGCGTCCTGGCGGGCATGCCCGGCGTCGGCAAGACACGGCTGGCCGCCGAGTACGCGCACCGCTTCGCCGCCCAGTACGACGTGGTCTGGTGGATACCGGCCGGAGGCGGCCCGCCTGCCGTCCGCGCCCGCCTCGCCGCGCTCCACGACGCGCTCGCCGCGCCCGGCGCCACGGGAACGGGCGGCCCGGCCGCCCCCGCCGACCGCGCCCGCGCCGTTCTGGGCGCGCTGCGCCGCGGCGCCCCGTACAGCCGGTGGCTGATCGTCCTGGACGGGGCCGACGACCCGCGCCACACCGCCGGTCTGCTGCCCAGCGGCCCCGGCCACGTACTGATCACCTCACAGCACGGCGGCTGGGCCGCTCCTGAAGGCCGCGTCCTCCAGGTGCCGCCCTTCGACCGGGCCGAGAGCGTGCGGTATGTACGGCGGCGGCTGCCGCGCGTCGGCCGGACCGAGGCGGAACTGCTGGCCGCCGAACTGGGCGACCACCCGCTGGCCGTGGCCCAGGCCGTCGCCTACCTCGACGCCGAGGTGCTGCCCGTGCCCCGCTACCTCGACCGGCTGCGCGACACCTCCTGGGAGCGGGCGCCGCTGACCGCCACCGGCGACTACCCGACCACGTTCTCCCGTGCGCTCACCTCCGTCCTGGGCCGCCTGCGCGAAACCCACCCCGAGGCCGTCGAACTCCTCCATGTGTGCGCCCTGTTCGCGGACGGCGGCGCCCCGCCCGCCCTGCTCCGCATCAGCCTGCCCGAACCGCTGCGCGGCCAGTGCCTGGACCCGCGGCGCTGGCAGGCCCTGGTCGCCGTCCTCGTCGAACACTTCCTCGCCGGAGTGTGGACCCCGGAGGACGGCGAGGGCGGCGCGGCGCCCACCGGTTCGGTGCTGCGCATGCATCCGCTGGTGCGCCGGGTGGTGCGCGACGAGATGCCCGGCGGCTACCGGATCGGCCTGCTGCGCCGGGTCCGCCACGCGCTGGCCGCCGCCGACCCCTGCGACCCGGCCAACGTCCGCGTATGGCCGCAGTACGCGCGGATCGTGCCCCATCTGGAACCCTCGGGCGGACCCGGCGAAGCGGGGGAGGAGAACGCCGCACTGGTCCTGAACTGCGTGCGCTACCTCCACCTGCGCGGCGACTCCCGTACCGCCTCGCACCTGCTGGAACGGATGGCCCGCACCTGGCGGGGCCAGCTCGGGGACGGCCACCCCTGGACGGCGGCCATCGTGCCGCGCCGCACGGAGGTGCTGCGCGCCCTGGGCTCCTACCGGCGCGCGGCCGCCGCCGACCGCGCCGAACTCGCCCGGCTGCGCGCCGCCGACGCCCCGGCGACGGCCGTCCTGGCCGCGGCCGGCGACGTCGGCGCGGACCTGCGCGGGCTGGGCCGGTACCGCGAGGCCCTGGAGTACGCCCGCGAGCAGTACGACGGCCGCGCCGCCGTACTGGGGCGCGCGCACCCCGCCACCCTGGAGGCGGCAGGGGCCCTCGCGGACAGCCTGCGCCTGCTCGGCCGGTACGCCGAAGCCCTGCGCCTCAGCGAGCGCACCGCGGCCGGCTACCAGCGCCTCCCCGAGCCGCAGGACCTGTGGCGGCTGCGCGCCGAAGGGCGGCACGCGCTGGACCTGCGGCTGCTCGGCCACTACGAGAGCGCGCTGGGCCGGCAGCTCGCCACCACCCAGGCCCACCGCGAACTCCTCGGCGCGGAACATCCGTTGACCCTGAGCGCCGAACACGGACTGGCCCTGTGCGAACTGCGCAACGACGCGGTGGGCGAGGGCCTGGTGCGGCTGCGGGAGGTCCGGGACGCCGCCGAACGGGTGCTGGGGCCCACCGCGCCGCCCGCCCTGATGACGGCCGCCAGCCACGCCTGCGCGGAGCGCACCCACGGCGACCCCGACGAGGGCCTGTCCCGCTGCGACGAGAGCCTGCGCCGCCACCGCTCCGTGTACGGCCCCGGCCACCCCTGCACCGCGGGCGCGCTGACCAACTACGCGGTGGCGCTGCGTACCGTCGGCGAGACCGGACGGGCCCGCGCCCTGAACGAGGAGGCGCTGCGGTCGCTGACCGCCACCCTGGGCGAAGACCATCCGTGGACCCTCGGCGCCGCCTACAACCTGTGCGCGGACCACGAGCACGGCCCGGACCCGGGCGGCGCGCCGGAGCTGAGCCGTACCACCGCCGAACGCGCCACCCGCACGCTGGGCGCCCGGCACCCCTGGGCGCTGCTGGCCTGGGCCGCCCATGCCGCCGTACTGCGGCTGACGGGCGCCGCCGACGAGGCCGGCGCCGTCGAGGCGCGGGCGCTGGCCGGGCTCACGGAGACGCTCGGCGGCGGCCACCGGCTCACCGTGGCGGCCGGCACCGGCCGCCGCCCGGTGTGGACGTTCGACCCGCTGCCCGGCTGACCGGATCCCGTACGGCCCTACGGACTTACTTGCGGAAAGGCCCGGGGCCCCGCCCCGAACGCCGTGGCGTTCAGGACGGGGCCCCGGGGCACCGTCGGACCGGACTACGCGTCGAACGCCTCGGCGATCAGTGCGGCCTGCTCGGCCTGGTGGCGCTTGGCGGAGCCCACGGCCGGCGACGAGGAGTGCGGCCGCGAGATGCGGCGCAGGCGCTCGCCGTGCGGCACGTCGGCGCCGACGGACAGGTCGAGGTGGTCGATCAGGTTCAGACCCAGGAACGGCCACGCACCCTGGTTCGCCGGCTCCTCCTGCACCCACAGGTACTTGCCCGCGTTCGGGTACTTGGCGATCTCCGCCTGGAGCTCCTTGCCGGGCAGCGGGTACAGCCGCTCGATGCGGACCAGCGCCGTGTCGAACGCGCCGCGCTTGACCCGCTCCGCCTCCAGGTCGTAGTAGACCTTGCCGGAGCAGAAGATGACCTTGGTGACGTCCTCGGCCTTCGCCGCGTCGTCCGAGATCACCGGCCGGAAGCCGCCCGAGGTGAACTCCGCCGTCTTCGACGACGCCGCCTTCAGACGCAGCATCGACTTCGGGGTGAAGACGACCAGCGGCTTGTGGTGCGGGTTGTGCACCTGCCAGCGCAGCAGGTGGAAGTAGTTCGACGGGAGCGTCGGCATGGCGACCGTCATGTTGTTCTGCGCGCACAGCTGGAGGAAGCGCTCGATACGGGCCGAGGAGTGGTCCGGGCCCTGGCCCTCGTAGCCGTGCGGCAGCAGCAGCGTGACGCCGGAGGTCTGGCCCCACTTCTGCTCCGCCGAGGAGATGAACTCGTCGACGACGGTCTGCGCGCCGTTGGCGAAGTCACCGAACTGCGCCTCCCACAGGACCAGCGCCTCCGGGCGGGCGAGGGAGTAGCCGTACTCGAAGCCCATCGCCGCGTACTCGCTGAGCAGCGAGTCGTAGACGTTGAAGCGCGCCTGGTCCTCGGACAGGTAGAGCAGCGGGGTGTAGTCCTCGCCGGTCTCCCGGTCCACCAGCACCGCGTGGCGCTGGCCGAAGGTGCCGCGGCGGGAGTCCTGGCCCGACAGGCGGACCGGGGTGCCCTCCATCAGCAGCGAGCCGAAGGCGAGGGTCTCGCCGGTGCCCCAGTCGATCGTGTCGTCCTCCACCTGGGCCGCGCGGCGCTGCAGCTGGGGCAGCAGGCGCGGGTGGACGGTGACCCGCTCGGGGATGTTGACCTGGGACTCGGCGATCCGCTTGACGACCTCCTGGGAGATCGCGGTGTCCACGGCGACCGGGAACTCGGCCTGCGGCTCCGGCACCTCGGGGGCGGCCGGGGCGGTGGTGGCCTCGCGGACCTCCGTGAAGACCTTCTCCAGCTGGCCCTGGAAGTCCTGGAGGGCCTGCTCGGCCTCCTCCAGCGTGATGTCGCCGCGGCCGATCAGCGACTCGGTGTAGAGCTTGCGCACCGAGCGCTTCTTGTCGATCAGGTCGTACATCAGCGGCTGCGTGAAGCCCGGGTTGTCGGTCTCGTTGTGACCGCGGCGCCGGTAGCAGATCAGGTCGATGACGACGTCCTTGTTGAACGCCTGGCGGAACTCGAACGCCAGTCGTGCGACCCGGACGACGGCCTCGGGGTCGTCACCGTTGACGTGGAAGATCGGCGCCTCGATCATGCGGGCCACGTCCGTGGCGTACATGGAGGAGCGGGCCGACTCCGGGGCGGCGGTGAAGCCGACCTGGTTGTTGATGACGATGTGCACCGTGCCGCCGGTGCGGTAGCCGCGCAGCTGCGACATGTTCAGCGTCTCGGCGACCACACCCTGGCCCGCGAACGCCGCGTCACCGTGCAGCTGGACCGGCAGGACGGTGAAGTCCGTGCCGCCCTTGCCGATGATGTCCTGCTTGGCGCGGGCGATGCCCTCCACGATCGGGTCGACCGCTTCGAGGTGCGAGGGGTTGGCGGCCAGCGAGACCTTGATCTGCTCGCCGTCCAGGCCGGTGAAGGTGCCCTCGGCGCCCAGGTGGTACTTCACGTCGCCGGAGCCGTGCATCGACTTCGGGTCGAGGTTGCCCTCGAACTCGCGGAAGATCTGCGCGTACGACTTGCCGACGATGTTGGCGAGGACGTTCAGGCGGCCGCGGTGGGCCATGCCGATGACGACCTCGTCCAGGCGCGACTCGGCGGCCGAGTCGATGACCGCGTCCAGCAGCGGGATGACGGACTCGCCGCCCTCCAGGGAGAACCGCTTCTGGCCGACGTACTTCGTCTGCAGGAACGTCTCGAACGCCTCGGCGGAGTTCAGGCGGCGCAGGATGCGCAGCTGCTCCTCGCGCTCCGGCTTGGAGTGCCCGCGCTCGACCCGGTCCTGGATCCACTTGCGCTGCTTGGGGTCCTGGATGTGCATGAACTCGATGCCGGTGGTGCGGCAGTACGAGTCGCGCAGCACGCCCAGGATGTCGCGCAGCTTCATCATGGTCTTGCCGGCGAAGCCGCCGACGGCGAACTCCCGCTCCAGGTCCCACAGCGTCAGCCCGTGCTCGATGATGTCGAGGTCGGGGTGCTTGCGCTGCTCGTACTCCAGCGGGTCGGTGTCGGCCATGACGTGGCCGCGCACCCGGTAGGCGTGGATCAGGTCGAAGACCCGGGCCGCCTTGGTGACGTCGTCGTCGTGGCTGACGTCGATGTCGCGCAGCCAGCGCACCGGCTCGTAGGGGATGCGCAGCGACTTGAAGATGTCGTCGAAGAAGTCGTTCTCGCCGAGCAGCAGTTGGTTCATGATGCGCAGGAACTCGCCGGAGGCGGCGCCCTGGATCACGCGGTGGTCGTACGTGCTGGTCAGCGTCATGACCTTGGAGATGCCCAGCTTGTTCAGGGTGTCCTGCGAGGTGCCCTGGAACTCGGCCGGGTAGTCCATCGCGCCGACGCCGATGATGAGGCCCTGGCCGGGCATCAGGCGGGGCACGGAGTGGACGGTGCCGATGCCGCCCGGGTTGGTCAGCGACGCGGTGACTCCGGTGAAGTCCTCCATCGTCAGCTTGTTGTTGCGGGCGCGGCGGACGATGTCCTCGTACGCCTGCCAGAACTCGAAGAAGCTGAGCGTCTCCGCCTTCTTGATGGCCGCGACGACGAGCTGGCGGTCACCGTTGGGCTTGACCAGGTCGATGGCCAGACCGAGGTTGATGTGCTCGGGCTTGACCAGCGTCGGCTTGCCGTCCTTCTCCTGGAAGGAGTAGTTCATCGACGGCATGGCCTTGAGGGCCTGCACCATCGCGTACCCGATGAGGTGGGTGAAGGAGACCTTCCCGCCACGGGCGCGCTTGAGGTGGTTGTTGATGACGATGCGGTTGTCGAACAGCAGCTTCACCGGGACGGCGCGCACGGACGTGGCCGTGGGCAGCTCCAGGGAGGCGTTCATGTTCTTGGCAACGGCGGCGGCGGGGCCACGCAGCGTGACCAGTTCCGGGCCTGCGGGCGCCTCGTCGGCCTTCACGTCGTCCTTCTTGGCTGCGGGCTGAGCGGTCTTCACGGGTGCGGCCTTGGCCGGAGCGGCCTTGGCGGGCGCAGGGGCGCTCGCGGCCGGCTTGGCCGGCGCTGCGGGCTGCGCCGCGGCGGGCTCGGCGGCCGGCGCCGCGGGCTGCTGCGCGGGCTCGGCCGGGGCCGCGGGCGCGCTCGGCGCGGCGGCCTGCGCGGCCTGGCCGGTTCCGGAGGCCGGAGTGGCGGGGGCGCCGTCACTCGCCGCGGCCGGCGCGGCGGCGCCCGCTCCCGGCTTGTAGTCGGCGAAGAAGTCCCACCAGGCTCGGTCTACCGAGTTCGGGTCCTGGAGGTACTGCTGGTAGATCTCGTCGACGAGCCACTCGTTCGGACCGAATGCGGCAGCAGGGTTCTTACCCTGCCCCTCTTGGTCAGTCGAAGTGCTCGAACTGTTGGGGGACTGTGGCGACACGGCGGCAACCGCCCTCTTCCGCTTCCTAAGGTGGTGGACAGCGGGAATAAAGGCTACGCCTCTCGGGACCTTTGGTGCAGTCCGGGGCCGTCAGTCGTCGTGCACGTCACATTCAGCAAAGGGTTTCGGGGCATGACGCGATGGGAAACACACCAGGTTTCCCTGTATGCGGGTACGGGCCATCGCCACCGCACCCCGAACTGAGTGCTTCCACCATCGACCCTACGTCACACGGAGTCAGCTTCGTATGACACCGGTCCCCGGAAGAGTGACACGGATACGGCAGCCGCGCGGGGATTCGGCCACTCCGATCCGCCCGCCGTGCAGATCCACCGCCCAGCGCGCGATGGCCAGACCCAGGCCCGTACCGCCGTCGCTGCCCGGCCCCGACGCCGCCGGATCGCCCCGGTTGAAGCGCTCGAAGACATGGTGGCGCTCGGCCTCCGGGATGCCCGGGCCCTCGTCCTGCACCTCCAGCTCCAGGCTCTCCGGCGCCTCGCCCGCCCGCGCCCGCACCGTGACCCGGCCGTGCCGCGGGCTGTGCTTGATGGCGTTGTCGATCAGATTGGCCACCACCTGGTGCAGCCGCTCGGCATCCGCGTGCGCGGTCAGTTCCGGCGGCGAGACGTCCAGATGCAGATGTACGTCCGTACGGGTGTGGGTGCCGGAGCCGGCCAGCCCCGACAGCGTCGAGGCGCCCCGGCTCATGTTGGCCTCCTTGAGCACCCCCGACAGATACGGCCACACTTCGAAGCGGCGGGCGTGCAGCGGCACCACGCCGTTGTCCAGCCGCGACAGGTCCAGCAGGTGCTCGACCAGCCGCCCCAGCCGCTCGGTCTGCTTCAGGGCCGTACGCATCGTCTCCGGATCGGGCTCGCAGACACCGTCCACCACGTTCTCCAGGACGGCGCGCAGAGCCGCTATCGGCGTGCGCAGCTCGTGCGAGACATTGGCGACCAGCTCCTTGCGGTGGGTGTCCACCGCCTCCAGATCGGCGGCCATCCGGTTGAAGGCGTCCGCCAGATCGCCGAACTCGTCCCGCCGCCCGCCGCGCACCCGGCGGGTGTAGTCGCCGTCCGCCATCGCCCGGGTCACGTCCGTCATGTCGTCCAGCGGCGCCGTCAGGCCCTGCGCGACGAACTGGGTGACCAGCAGCGAGGCGATGATCGAGAAGACCGTGATGACCCGCAGCTCGGTGTCGGAGTGGATGGCGACGAACACCAGCAGCGTGGTGATGATCACCGAGACGATGACCAGCGCGCCGAGCGCCGCCTTGACCGAGCGGTACGGGTCCAGCGGCCGCAGCCCCTCCCACACCCGCTGCCAGAACGGCGCCCACACCCGCTCGCGCAGCACGGCGGGACCGTCCCACGCCCGCTCCCGGGCCCGTTCGCGTCGTTCCTTCCGGTCGGCGGTCCGGCGGCGGGTGGAGGTCGTCATACGGGCGGGGTCTCCAGGGCGTACCCGACACCGTGGACCGTACGGATGCGCTCGGCGCCGATCTTGCGGCGGAGCGCCTTGATGTGGCTGTCGACCGTGCGCGTACCGGAGGCGTCGGCCCAGTCCCACACCTCGGCCAGCAGCTGCTCACGCGAAAGCACCGCGCGCGGCGTGTTGGCCAGACAGACCAGCAGGTCGAATTCCGTCGGCGTCAGATGCACATCGGTGCCGCGCACCCGCACCCGGCGCTGCGCGTGGTCGATCTCCAGCTCGCCGAGTCGCAGAATGCCGCTGCGCGGCGTGTGCGCGGCCAGCGCCGCGCGCTCCACCCGCCGCAGCAGCACATGCACCCGCGCCGCCAGCTCCCGCATGGAGAACGGCTTGGTCATGTAATCGTCGGCGCCGACACCCAGCCCGACCAGCATGTCCGTCTCGTCGTCCCGCGCGGTGAGCATCATCACCGGCACCGGGCGCCGGGCCTGCACCCGGCGGCATACCTCCAGCCCGTCGAAACCCGGCAGCATCACGTCCAGCACCAGCAGATCCGGCTGCCACGCCTCGGCGGTGTCCACCGCGGCGGGCCCGTCGGTGGCCGTCTGCACCTGAAAGCCCTCGGCACGCAGCCGGGCCGCGATGGCGTCCACGATCGTCGGATCGTCCTCCACGACGAGAACCCGGCGCTGGGCGCCGGGCGTGGCCGCGGCGGTGCCGCCCTGGGTGGTCTGCGTCTGATCCATCGCCCGCCCCTGCATGTCCCCGTGCTGCCTGGTCGCGTACTGCTGGGCAGCAGCGTAAGGGCAGGGTGTGACCGTCGGCTACGCGCCCTTGCGCGCGAGGTGCACGACGTCCGGGACGCCTCGGACAACGGGGATCTCTTCGGTACGTACGCCGGTGAACCCGGCATTTCGCAGCGCCAGTTCGAAGGCGGACGACGGCTGCGCCGACCACACGGCGAGCACCCCGCCGGGCGTCAGCCGCTCCCGGCAGGCCGCGAGCCCGGCCGGGGAGTAGAGACCGCCGTTGTCCTCGGTGACGGTCCAGTCCGGCCCGTTGTCGATGTCCAGACACAGCGCGTCGAAGGTGCGCCCACCGGCCCCGCCGCGTACGTACGCGACCAGGTCGGCCGCGACGATCTCGGTACGCGGATCGGCGAGCGCCGCCCCCGAGACGGCGGCCAGTGGGCCGCCGCGGTGCCAGTCGATCACCGCCGGCTCCCGCTCGACGACGGTGATCCGCCCCCACGCTTGCTCCTCCGTCGCGCGCACCAGGGAAAATCCCACGCCCAGCCCGCCGATCAGCACACTGGGCGACGGCCGCCCGTCCAGCTCCGCGAGCGTCGCGTCCACCAGCAGCCGCTCGGACCGTCCGTCCGAGGTGTCCATCAGGAAGCACCCGTTGGCGATGATCTCGAAGTGCTCGCCCCGCCGCCGCAGTACGGCCTCCCCGTACGGGCCCTCGCGGCGGTCCAGCACCTGCGGCGGGCTGTCGGCGACGGGCGAACCGGGTACGAGCACGGAGTGGGGCACGGCGTGCGCGGGGTCGGACATGAGCACCATCCTGGCCAACCGGGGGTGCGTGGGTCCAACTGGTTTGAGGGCCTGGTCGGTCCGCCGGGCCGCGGGTCCGCCGGGCCGCGGGTCCGCGGGTCCGCGGGTCCGCCTCACGGCGACCGGTTCGGGTGACGCGTGTCACGGACACAGCTGACTCATGGGTTGAGCATGCACGCTGTTGGCGTACGTAGATCTTGGTGAGCGGCCGGCGCCTTCGGTGCCGGGGAGGGAAGGGGACTGGAGGCAGTGGATCGGGGTGGTGTGGTGGATGTGGCCGAGGAGGGTGCCCCTGAAGGGCGGCCAATAGGGGGGTCCGGAGGCGAGAGGGCGGCGCTTTCCGGTGTGCCCAGACAGCCGGGGGCGTCCGGGGCGGCCCAGGCCGTTCCGGCGGCCGCCGTGCCCGTACCCGCAGCCGCGGCCGTGCCCGTACCCGCAGCCGTACCCCCGTCTTCGTCTTCGCCCCCCGTGGTGCCCGCTCTCGCGCGGGTGCCGCGCTTCTGGCGGCTGCTGCCCACGCCCCTGGGCGCGCCCTTCACCTTCGGCTACACCCTCCTCCTCGTCGCGACGTCCGTCTTCGCCGAGTACGCCGACCCCGACCTGGTCTTCGCCCTGCTCCAGGGCTCCAGTACGGACGTGGAGCACCTGGCACGCTCGCCCCTGCTCGTGCTGGTCGCCAGCGCCCTGTGGATCGCGGGCGGCATGACCTCCGCGTACGCCCTCGCCTTCCTCTTCGTCCTGACGGCACTGGAACGCCGCGTCGGCGCCCTGAGAACGGCCGCGGTCTTCTTCGGCGGCCATGCGGTCGCCACCCTGGCCACCGAGCTGCCGGTAGGCGCCGCGGTCGCCCTCGGGCACCTCCCCGCCGACTCCCTGCAACGCCTCGACTACGGCATCAGCTTCGGCGTGATGACCTGCACCGGCGCCCTGGCGGGCCTGCTGCCGGCCTGGGCGCGGTGGCCGCTCCTGGCAGGCGTGACATGGTTCGCCGTCACCAATCTCCTCGTCTCCACCGACCCCGTGAGCGACTCCGGCCACGTTCTGGCCCTGGCCCTCGGAACCCTCATCTGGCCCCTTCTGCGGCGCAGCCGGGGGCCGCGGTGCGGGGCGATTGTCAGTGGCCGTTGCTAGCTTCCTGAGCAACGCTTCTCCATGGCTCGACGGGGAGGTGGAGCGAGGGTCGCACCCGGCCGGGGGCCGGGGCCCCGCTCCGTCAGGAAGAGGCACGCATCATGCGAATGATCTTCGTCAACCTGCCGGTGAAGGACATCGAGGCGTCCCGCGAGTTCTTCACCCACCTCGGCTTCACGTTCAACCCGCAGTTCTCCGACGAGCACACCCTGTGCATGATCGTCGAGGAGAACATCCACGTCATGCTCCTCCAGGAAGACCGCTTCCGGGACTTCATCAACGGCGACATCAGCGATGCCGCGAAGACGAAGGAAGTCCTCACGTGTCTGTCGTGCGAGAGCCGGTCGGAAGTCGACACGGTGCTCGCCAGGGCTCGCGAAGCGGGGGCGTCCGGCTGGAAGCCGGTTATGGAGGAGGGACCCATGTATGGGGGGAGTTTCCAGGATCTGGATGGGCATGTGTGGGAGCTGATGTATATGGATCAGGGCTGAGGTCGTCGCGGCGCTGCCGCTGATCGCGGCGTAGCCGCGGGTTTTTGGGGGTCCTGGTCCGCGCTTCGCGCGGGTGCGCATTGGCTTGGTTGTGGGGCGGGGGTGCGCAGGGGGCCATCTCCTCGGCGCCTTGGAGCGGCCGTTATGTCTGGACGCAACCGGGGCTTCGGTCGCCTGCGGGGAGTGTCCCCC
>NZ_LGCW01000127.1:0-3002 GCF_001279365.1 Streptomyces sp. NRRL F-5755
CCGTCCGCGTCCTGCCGCTCCGGATCACCGGGGCGCGACGGTGCCGTTCCGCTGGGATGCGGAGTTGCACGGTCGGGTGGTGGCGCTGGCCCGGGAGTGTGGGGTGAGTGTGTTCATGGTGGTGCAGGCCGCCTTGGCGGCGCTGCTGACCCGGCTCGGGGCGGGCACGGACATTCCGCTGGGGGCGGCGGTGGCGGGCCGTACCGACGCCGTGCTGGACGATGTGGTGGGCTTCTTCGTCAATACGCTGGTGCTGCGGACCGATACCTCCGGTGATCCGTCGTTCCGTGAGCTGCTGCGGCGGGTCCGGGAGACCGACCTGCGGGCGTACGCGCACCAGGACCTCCCCTTCGAGCGGCTGGTCGAGGCCCTGAACCCGGACCGCTCCGCCGACCGCAACCCGCTCTTCCACGTCGCCCTCACGATGAACCACACGGCCGGGTCCGGATACGGGCTGCCCGGTGCCGAGGCCGAGGAGATCCACGTCTCCACCGGCACCGCGAAGGTGGACCTCACCTTCGCCGTACGCGAGCGCCGGGGCGCCGGGCGGACTCCGGGCGGGCTCGAAGGGGAGGCGGAGTTCCGTACGGACCTGTTCGACGTGGCCACCGTCGAGGGCCTGCTCGTGCGCCTGCGCAGGCTGCTCGAAGCGGCCGTCGCGGCCCCGGAACGGACCATCGGCAGCCTGGAGATCCTGACCGCCGCCGAGCGGCACGCGCTGCTGGAGACCGCGAACGCCACCTCCCGCGCGCTGCCCGCCGCGACCCTGCCGGACCTCTTCGAAGCGCAGGTGGCCCGTACACCCGACGCGGTGGCGCTCACATCGCCGGACACCCGGCTCACCTACGCCGAGCTGAACGCCGGCGCCAACCGCTTGGCCCGGCTGCTGGCCGCCCAGGGCGTCGGCTCTGAAGGCGTGGTGGCGCTGGCACTGCCGCGCTCCACCGGACTGATCACGGCCATGCTCGCCGTCCTGAAGACCGGCGCCGCCTACCTCCCCGTCGACCCCGGTCACCCTGCCGCGCGTATCACCCACCTGCTCCGCGACGCGTCCTGTGCGCTCCTGGTCACCGACCACGCGACCGACGCCACGCTGCCGGACACGTCCGTACCCCGCCTCCTCCTCGACGCGGGCGACACGGAACGCGCCCTCGCGGCCCTGCCGGACACCGACCTCACCGACGCCGACCGCAGGGTCCCCGCGTTCCCCGCCAACCCCGCGTACGTCATCCACACCTCCGGCTCGTCCGGCACGCCGAAGGGCGTGGTGGTCTCCCACTGCGGCGTCGCCTCCCTCGCCGCGGCAATGGACGACTGCTTCGACGTCGGCGTGGACAGCCGGGTGCTGTACTCCGCCTCGCCCAGCTTCGACGCGTCGTTCTGGAACCTGTGCATGGCCCTGCTGACGGGCGCCCGCCTCGTCGTCGTACCCGCGGACCGCCTGCTGCCGGGCGCACCGCTGGCCGAAACCGTGACCGCGTACGGCGTGACGCATCTGACCTTGCCGCCCTCGTCCCTGGCGGCACTCGCCCCCGGCAGCCTGCCCGAGGGCATCACGCTGGTGCCGGCGGGCGAGGCGTGCCCCGCCGAACTGGTGGCGCGCTGGTCGTCCGGCCGCCGCATGATCAACGCGTACGGACCGACCGAGACCACGGTCTGCGCGACCATGTCCGGGCCGCTGACGGACGGCGGAGTACCGCCGATCGGGACTCCGGTCACCAACACGCGGGTGTACGTGCTGGACGCGGGGCTGCGGCCAGTGCCGCCGGGCGTGACGGGGGAGCTGTACGTGGCGGGCGCCGGGCTGGCCCGGGGTTATCTGAACCGTCCGGGGCTGACGGCGGAGCGGTTCACCGCGTGTCCGTACGGGCCGCCGGGGGAGCGCATGTACCGCACCGGTGACCTGGTGCGGTGGCGGGCCGACGGGCAGCTGGAGTTCGTCGACCGGGCCGACGATCAGGTGAAGCTGCGGGGCTTCCGTATCGAGCCGGGCGAGACCGAAGCGGTCCTCACCGCCCATCCCGGAATCGCCCGTGCCGCGGTCGTCGTACGCGAGGACCGGCCGGGGGACCGGCGGCTGGTGGCCTACGCGGTGCCCGTCCGCGCGGCCCAGCAGCCGGACGACGACGGACCCGACCCCGCGGACGTACGGGAATTCCTCCGCGCCCGGCTGCCCGGCCACCAGATCCCGGCCGCAGTCGTGTTCCTGGACGCCCTGCCGCTGACGGTCAACGGCAAACTGGACCGCCGCGCCCTGCCCGCACCGGACACCGGCGAGCGGCCCGCCGGACGTGCGCCCCGCACACCCGAGGAAGAGGTGCTGTGCGGCCTGTTCGCAGAGGTGCTGGGAGTGGCCGGGGCCGGTCCCGAGGACGGGTTCTTCGCGCTCGGCGGCCACTCCCTGCTGGCCACCCGGCTGGTCAACCGGGTCCGCGCCGTACTGGGCGCGGAACTCGAACTCCGCGCCGTCTTCGAGACACCCACCCCCGCCGCCCTGGCCGCCCGCCTCGGCACCACAGCCCGTTCCCGCCCCGCGCTCCGTCCGCAGCCCAGGCCCGACCGGGTGCCGCTGTCGTCCGGGCAACGGCGCCTCTGGACGCTGCATCGCATGACCGGCCCGAGCGCGGCGTACAACGTGCCGCTGGTGCTGCGGCTGCGCGGCACGGTGGACGCGGAGGCGTTGGACGCGGCGCTGGGCGACGTGGTGGCGCGGCACGAGGTGCTGCGGACGGTGTACGCCGAGGGTGCGGACGGCGAGCCGTACCAGGTGGTGCGCCCGGCGGATGGCCCCTTCCTCGTACGGACACCGGCGGCGGACCGGACCGCCGAGGCGATGACGGCCGCGGTGCGCCGTGCGACACGGCATGCGTTCGACCTTTCGGCGGAGATTCCGTTCCGGGCCGAGTTGTTCGAGTGCGGCGGGGATGAGTCGGTGTTGGTGGTGCTTGTGCATCACATCGCCGCTGATGGGTGGTCGTTGGGGCCGTTGTGGCGGGATGTGG
>NZ_LGCW01000128.1:0-2974 GCF_001279365.1 Streptomyces sp. NRRL F-5755
GGGGGTGCGGGCGGGCGGTCCGGTGGGCGTACGGGCGGGCGGTCCGGTGAGGGTGCGGGTAAGTGGCCCGGTGGGGGTGCGGGTAAGGGGTCCGGTGGGGGTGCGGGTGCGGAGCGCGGCGGGGGGCCGACGGTGGAGACCATCGCGGTGCGGGCCGGGGTGTCCATCGCCTCGGTGTCGCGGGTGCTGAACGGCCACGGCGCGCGCCCCGACACGGTCACCCGCGTCGAGCGGGCCGCCGCCGAATTGGGCTATGTCCCCAACGCGGTGGCCCGGTCCCTCAAGGGCGGCCGCACCCTTCAGGTCACGTTCGCCATGTCGGACATCGGCAACCCGGCGTACGTCTCCATGGTCCGTGAGATACAGGCCGTCATGAAAGCGGCGGGCTATCGCCTGCTGCTGCACTCCACCGACGCCGACGTCGAGGACGAACTCGCCGTCCTGCACAGCCTCGCGGACCGCACGAGCGACGGGCTGGTCCTGTGCCCGATCCGGATCACACCCCGGCACCTGGACGCCCTCGCCCGGGCCGCGCGCCCGGTCGTCGTCATCGGTTCGCTCCCCGGCACCCCGCCGCACGGCCCACCCGTGGACAGCGTCCGCACCGACTCCGTGACCGGCGCCGAGGCGGCCGTGCGCCACCTGATCGACACGGGCAGACGCCGCATAGCGTTCGTCAACGGCCCCGCCGACACGGTGCCCGGCCACAACCGCGCCCTCGGTTACCGCACGGCCCTGGAAGCCGGCGGCCTCGCCCCGGACCCCGAACTGATCACGACCACGGACTTCACCGTCGAGGCCGGCGCCGCCGCGCTGCACAGCCTGCTCGACGCCCGGCCCGACATCGACGCCGTCTTCTGCGCCAACGACCAGCTCGCACTGGGCAGTTCGCAGGCCCTGCACGCACGTGGCCGGTCCATCCCGGACGACGTGGCAGTGGCCGGCATGGACGACACGGTTCTCGCCCGCGCGGGCTGGCCACCGCTGACCAGCGTGGACCTCGGCTCGGCCGAGCGCGGCCGGACAGCGGCCCACATGCTGCTGGACCGGCTGCGCGAGCCCGCGGGCATACCTCGCGCCCCGGCGCGCCGGGAGATCGTGATGCCGCGGCTGGTGGTCCGCGCGTCCTCGGCACCGGCCACCGGGGCCATATGACAGGGGACCGCCCCCTCCCGTACCTCCACCCGCGCCCGTAACTCCACCCGCGCCCGAACCCTCCCGAACCAGCCCGAGCAGCGGTAGCCGCACCCGTCCGAATCTCACAGAGCGGCATGCGCGGATCGACACCCACAGACCGGCACACCCACAGACCGGCACACCCACAGATCGGCACACCCACAGATCGGCACCCACATGAGCGCACTGCATCTTCCGCTCCCGCCTCCACCGCCCGCCCGGCGCCGCCCGCAGCTGCGCCCCGTCCCGCCACCCCGGCCCGCCGGGTGCACCGCCGGTCTCCGGGAGCGTGCGCGCGGTGCGATGCTCGGTCTCGCCGTCGGGGACGCGCTCGGCGCTCCGGCGGAGAACATGAAGCCGTCGCAGATCCGCCAACGCTGGGGACGCATCGAAGGGTTCCTGACGGACGACCCGGTCGGTACGGACGACACCGAGTACGCCGTCTTCTCCGGGCTGCTGCTCGCCGAGCACGGCTCGTCCCTCACCGTGGCGCACGTCGAGGCGGCCTGGCACCGGTGGATCGCCGACCTCGACGAAGGCCCGTTCCGCGGCGCCGGAT
The DNA here is from genome assembly GCF_001279365.1 of Streptomyces sp. NRRL F-5755. NCBI lineage: Bacteria > Bacillati > Actinomycetota > Actinomycetes > Kitasatosporales > Streptomycetaceae > Streptomyces > Streptomyces sp. NRRL F-5755. Next base: position 1,736 of record NZ_LGCW01000128.1, read on the forward strand.
TCAGCGAGCGCGGCACCCTGGAGAACCTGCGCCGGGGCCTGGCCGCCCCCATCTCCGCCCAGCACCGCCACGCCTGGAGCGACGGCCTCGCCATGCGCGCCGCCCCCTTCGGGGTCTTCGCGGCCGGGCGCCCCGCCGAGGCCGCCCGGCTGGTCGCCGTGGACGGCACGGTCAGCCACGACGGCGAGGGCATCTACGGGGGCCGGGCGGTGGCCGCCGGGGTCGCCACGGCCATGGTCGCCGGGTCCACGGACGCCGTCATCGCGGCGGCGCTGTCCGTCATACCGGAGGACTCCTGGACCGCCCGCTCGCTGCGCCGCGCGGTCACCGCCGCCCAGCGCTCCCGGCTCACCCCGGGCAGCACCCGGCTCGGCACCGAGCGCGCGGTCCGCTCGGCCGTGGTCATCGGCGGCTATCCGTGGACGGACCTCGCGCCCGAGGCGGTGGGCCTGGCGTTCGGCGCGTTCGCGGCGTCCCGCGGCGACTTCACCGGCTCGGTGCTGACGGCGGTCAACATGGGCCGGGACGCCGACACGACGGCGGCGGTGGCCGGCGCGCTGGCGGGCGCGCTGGGCGGCATCCACGCCATCCCGGACCACTGGGCAGAGGCCATCGGTCCGGTCCGCGGCAGCTGCCTCCCGTCCATGGCGGGCTACCACGTGCTGGACGTGGCGGAGTTGCTCACTCCCCGGCCCGAGGAGGCGACGGCGTCATGAGCCGGGAGGCGCTTCCGGGGTGGGAGTGCGGGTCATCAAGTGGCGGCGTGGGGAAGGGACTTGAGGTGCCGAGTAGTCGCCGTACGGCAGGTGCCGCCGAGCGGCGGCCAAGCGCGGCGGAACCGCCCGATACGCATCCGCCGCCTGGCAGCGGTACGCATCCCCTCCTGCCTGGAGGCAGTACGAGTCCGGCCCCGCACGGAAGTGGGACGCATCCCCTCCCGCCCAGAGGCAGTACGAACCTGTCCCCGCCCGGAGGCGGTACGCATCCGCCTCCACCCGGAAGCGGTACGCATCCGCCCCCACCCGGGAGTGGTACGCACCCGCCGCCGCCCGAAAGCGGCACGCATCCGCTCCCGCCCGGAGGCAATACGAACCTGTCCCCGCCCGGAGGCAGTACGAGCCCGCCCCCGCCCAAAAGCGGCACGCATCCCCTCCCGCCCGGAGGCAAGACGAACCTGTCCCCGCCCGGAGGCAGTACGAGCCCGCCCCCGCCCAAACGCGGCACGCATCCCCACCCGCC
>NZ_LGCW01000129.1:0-2824 GCF_001279365.1 Streptomyces sp. NRRL F-5755
CACCCACCACGTCCCCACCCCCTACTCCCCCACCCGACCTCCCCGCCGACCCCCTCCGTATCGAGGGCCTGCTGCTCGGGCTGGCCGCGGGGGACGCCGCCGGGTGGCCGGCCGCACGGCATCGGGCCGCGCGGATGCCGGAGTGGACGCGGCGGCTGACCCGTGAGCTGGACACCTTCGCGGAGCAGAACGCGACGACCACCCTGCCCGTGCCCATCGCGCTCAACCAGCCGCCCGAGCCGCTGCGCCTGGGCCCGTCGGACGACGCCGAGTGGGCCGCCTTCACCGCGCAGGCCGTGCTGACCGCCGCGGGCGCGCTGCCCGGCGGCCCCGACCGGGACCGTCGGCTGCGTACCGCCCTCGACCTGGCGTGGCACGCGCTGGCCGACGAGGTCGCGGCGGCGGCCGAGCGGGCGCCCGAGGTGGAGTCGGCGGTGCTGCCACTGCGCGCCCGGATCTCCGTACGGGCCGGGCTCGGCAACCTCGCCGCCGGGCTGCGCCCGCCCGCCACCGGCCACGACAACCCGCACTTCTTCGACGACGCCGCTTGCGTACGGGCCTGTGTGCTGGCCGTTGTGCACCCCGGCGATCCGCACGCCGCCGCAGAGCTGGCCGAGTTCGACGCCCGGTACACCCAGGACGGTGACGGGGTGCACGGCGCCCGCGCCATGGCCGCGGCGATCGCGGCGGCGCTCGGCGGTGCCACGGCGGGCACCTGCGCGGACGTGGCGCTGGAGCAGTTGCCCGAGGGTACGGAAATCCGCCGCAACGCCCTGCACGCCGTACGCCTGGCCCGCACCGTGGCCGCCGACCACCCGCACCGCCCCCACCGGCCGGACCGCCCCGGCCACGCGTTCATCCTCGTGCCCACCCTGGAGCACGAGATTGTCGATCACGTCTACAGCTACGGCATCGCCGCGGCCGAGACCGTTCCCGTGGCGCTCGCCCTCGGCATCGCGGGCCGCGGCCGACTGGCCGAGGCCGTACCGGCCGCGGCCTGCCTCTCCCGCGTCGCCGACTCGGCCCCCGCTCTCGCCGGTGCGCTGACCGGCGCGCTCGGCGGGGCACCAGGCGTCCCGCACACCTGGCGCGACGCCTGCCGGACCCTCTCGGGCTGCGCCCTTCCCCGGCTGGCCGGCACCGACCTCGTCGAACTGGCCGCACGGCTCGCCCGTACGGAATCGCCCCCTCCGGAAGCGACCGCTCGGGAAGCGACCCCCGAAGCGACCACCCCGGAAGCGACCGCTCCGGACCCGGCTGTTCCGGAACCGACCACCCCCGAATCACCCGCCCGAAAGGACTGACCGGCCATGTCGAACCCCGCATCCTCCACCCCGCCCCTCGAAGACCGTGCCATCGGCTGTCTCCTCGGTGCCGCCGTCGGCGACGCTCTCGGCGGTCCTGTCGAGGGCTGCACGCCGGAGGAGATCGTGGCGCGGTACGGCGGCCGGGTCACCGGCGTCGTCGGCCCCTTCCACCCGGAGTGGCGTACCGCCCGGCCCCTCGCGCCGTACCACAAGGGTGACGGGCACGTCACCGACGACACCCTCATGACCCACGCGCTGGTGCGGGTCTACGAGAAGGTCCGCGACCACCTGGACGCGTACGCCGTCGCCGAGCACCTCGTACCCGACCTGATCGGCGCGCCGCGCTGGATTCCCGAGCTGGAGGCCGAGGCGGTTCCGCTGCACCGCCTCTTCCTCGCGGAGAAGTGGCTGGTGACCCGGCTGCACTACGGTCACGTCGATCCGCGCGAGGCGGGTGTCGGCAACATCGTCAACTGCGGCGCCGCGATGTACATGGCCCCGGTCGGCATCGTCAACGCCGGTCACCCCGAGGGCGCTTACGCGGAGGCCGTGGACATCGCCGGCGCTCACCAGTCCTCGTACGGGCGGGAGGCCGCGGGCGTCTTCGCGGCAGCGGTGGCCGCCGCCTGCAAGCCGGGGGCCACGCCCGCCTCCGTCGTCGAGGACGTGCTGTGTCTCGCCAAGGACGGGACGCGCGCCGCCATAGAGGCCGTGTGCGCCGCGGCCACGCGGTACACGGACTTCGAGTCCGCGCTGGAGCCGCTGCGTACGGCCGTCGTGCCCTTCGACACCGTCGGCCCCGTCTACCGCGAACCCTCCCTCGGCGCGCGACGGCCCTCCCGGCTGCACGCGATCGAGGAACTGCCCATCGCCCTGGGCATGTTGGTCGTCGGCGAGGGTGATGTCCGCCGTACGGTCCTGGGCTCGGTCAACTACGGCCGCGACTGCGATTCCATCGCCACCATGGCCGGCGCGGTCGCGGGAGCACTGCACGGCGAACGAGGGGTTCCCGAGGAGTGGGGCGAGGCGGTCTCGCGGGCGAGCCGGCTCGATCTGCGGGCGACGGGGACGGCCCTTGCCCAGGTCGCCCGCGAGGTCTTCGCGCGGGACCGGCGGCGCCGGCTCGACCATGAGCGTGCCTTCGCCGCGATCGGGGGTGCGTGATGGCCCGCCGGCAGCCGGGCGAGTCCCCGGACCAGCGGCCCGCGACACTGCGCCTGACCTGGGTGCAACCCGAGGACCTGATCGGGCACGAACTGCGGCAGGCCGCCGAGGACGGACGCGACGCGTCGGCGGTCGAGGACCGCTGGCGGGCGGCGGGCGGGCATCCGGCCCCCGACCGGGCCGGTGCCTCAGCCCGCCCGGCGGACCCGCGCCTGCGCGCCCTGGCCGTGCAGTTGATGGACGAACTCGCCGCGCTCCCCTCCCCCTTGGCCGACGACGAACCCACCGACCTCCCCGCGATCAAGGCGGCTTGCCCCGCCTGGCCCTCCCCGCCCGGCCCCCAGTCCCTACCC
>NZ_LGCW01000130.1:0-2795 GCF_001279365.1 Streptomyces sp. NRRL F-5755
CCCCCAGGCCCCTCCGCGGTGCGACGACTCGGCACCCCGCCGCCTGCCGATCTCGCCTGCCTCCGGCGAGTCGGTGGAAGGCTGGGTCCCCTGGTCGATACGCATGGGGCAGCTGGCCTCACTGGCCCTGCCCGGACTGGACGGCCCGGTACACGCCGCCGCCCGGTCCGGCGTCCTGGGACTGGCCCGCGGCGCCACCCGCGCCACACTGCGCCGCGACTTCCCCACCGCCGCACGCATCACCCGCTGGCTGGCCTGGCTGCACGCCGACGGGGCCCGACTGCCACTGGCCCCCGCGCTGCTGACCGAGTACGTCGGTCTGGTCGGCGGCGGCGACCGCACTGCGCTGGACACGGCCATCGCCCGCCGACTACTCGGCCTGGAGACCGTATGAGCCCCGCCCCGGCACGCACCGCGCACGATGTCAGCTCCCGGGCCCTGGCCTGGCTGCACAGGACCCCGCTGCCACCGCACCCCGCCCTCCCCACCGAATACACCGGCCTCGTCGACGGCGACCGCACCACCCTCCACACAGCCACCGCCCACCGCCTGCCCGGCCTGGAGACCGCATGAGCCCCGCCCCGGCACGCACCGCGCACGATGTCAGCTCCCGGGCCCTGGGGTGGGTGCTCGGGGCCCCGCTGCCACCGCCCCCCGCCCTCCTCACCGAATACACCGGCCTCGTCGGCGGCGACCGCACCACCCTCGACACAGCCACCGCCCACCGCCTGCCCGGCCTGGAGACCGCATGACCCCCGCCCCGGCACGCACCGCGCACGATGTCAGCTCCCGGGCCCTGGCCTGGCTGCACGCCAACCGCGAGTACGGGGCGCTGTACGACGTATCGCGTGACGAGCTCACTGACGACGGGGACATGTACAAGTCCCTCTGTGAGACGGCACTCGCCGCCTCCCTGGTCCTGCGCAGCGGCGTCGCCGGGACCACGGAACTCGGACTCGCCCGTGAACTCCTGGACTTCTGCTGGGGCCAGCTGGACCGCGGCGCGCTGCTGTACGAGCGGCTGCTGCGCCATCCGCTCACCACCGACCCCATGGAGACCTACGCCCACTTCACCCGCGGCGGCTACCGGTACCCGCAGTTGGAACGGCTGCTCACGCACCACGTCGCGCTGCGTGCGACGCACGCCGTGGAGCATGTGCCCAACCGGCGGCTCGCGGTGGCCAACGCCGCGCGGGTCGTCGGGCTCGACGAGGGGCCGGGCGCCCACGACTGGGGCGGGCTGACCCGGGCGACCTGGCTCGGCGCCACGCCCGAGCCCTGGCACATCGACTGGCTGACCGGCTACTCCGTCACCCACACCGTCTTCCACCTCACCGACTGGGGACGGCTGCCCGGCGGCCTGCCGGCGGACCTCGCGGAGTACCTCGCCCAGTGGCTGCCGGTGTGGACCGACATCTGGGCGGAGGCCGGGCAGTGGGACCTCACGGCCGAGCTGATGATCGTCGGTGCCTGCCTGCCCGAACCATGGGCCGAGGACGACGACTGGCGGCGGCTGGCGGCCATCCAGCACGACGACGGCCTGGTGCCCCGCGACGACCAGCCCGTGGACGGCGACCCGGCGCAGCGCTACGAGGCCCACCAGCACCCCACCGTGGTGGCGTTGATCGCCGGAACCCTGGCCCTCGCACGCGCCCTGGACGCCCCGAAGCAGCCCGGCTCATGACCGGGTCACCGGCCGTCGCGACGGCCCCCTTCGCCTGGGGGCCGCCCCCGGCACGGGACCTGCCCGAGGCGCTGCTGTCCGCGGCCCCGGGCGCGAGCGCCGTCGCCGTCGGCCTGTACCGGCGCGGGCAGCGGTCGTTCGCCGTCCGCGGCAGCACCGCGTTCGAGGGCGGGACGCCGGTCGAGCCGTCCACCCGCTTCGAAATCGGCTCGCTCACCAAGACGTTCACCGCGCTGCTCTTCGCCGAGCTGGCGGCCCGCGGCGACGTGGGACACCACGACCCGGCCGCCCGCCACCTGCCGCCCGGCACCTCCGTCCCCGCTCGCGGTACGGAGATCACCCTCACCCACCTGGCCACCCACACCTCGGGCCTGCCCCGGCTGCCCCCGGGCCTGCTGCGCTCCGCCGCCGGCCGGCTCATGACCAACCCGTACGCCGGCTTCGGCCGCGCCGACGTGCTGCGCGCCCTGGCCCGTACCCGGCTGCGGGCCCGGCCGGGCGACCGGGTGCACTACTCCAACTTCGGCGCCGGCGTCCTGGGGCACGCCCTGTGCGGCGCGGACGGCGGCGTCCCGTACGAGGACCTGCTCGCGGCCCGCGTCCTGAGGCCCCTCGGCCTGCACGACACCAGCGCCACGCCGGACCCGCCTCCCGGTGCCACCCAGGTCACCGGCTACTGGCACCACCGCCCCCGGCCGCCGTTCGCCATCCCGGGCCTGCCCGGCGCGGGCGCCGTCCGCTCCAGCGCGCACGACCTGCTCACCTTCGCCGAGGCCCTGATCAGCCCGGGATCCGCGGCTGTCACCGGCGTACCGTCGGCCCCGCTGCGCACCGCTCTGGAGGACGTCGTACGCCCCCGGCTCGTCCTGCCGCGCAGCACCTCGCGGCTCGCCCTGATCTGGAACATCCGCCCACGCGCCGACGGCACCGGCCTCTACCACCACTCGGGCGGCACCCGCGGCTGCACGGCGTTCGTGGGCTTCAGCATCCGCCACGACACCGCACTGGTCGCCCTCGCCAACTGCGCGTCCGGCCCCGGCAACACGCTGGTGCAGCAGGCGTACGAGACCTTGTCTGGGCTGGTCAGGGAGCGGGTCGGGGGGTGAGGCGC
>NZ_LGCW01000131.1:0-2689 GCF_001279365.1 Streptomyces sp. NRRL F-5755
TGCACTCCGCTGCGCTCCGTCTCGGCTCTTCGATCCGTCTTCGGAAGCCGAGCCGATCGCAAGGCGGAGGGTCTTCCCGGTACTGGGTGTACCGGGAAGTGCCCGACAACGCGGCGAGCGTGCGTGCTGGGGGCACCTCCCAGCGGTAGCTGGGGGAGTCGCGCGGCAGGCGGGAACTTGACGACAGGGCCTAGCGTGGGTGCATGGCAGAGTCGCTGGAGCTGAGCGCGGGCGGGCGGACGGTCCGGGTGTCGCACCCGGACAAGGTCTACTTCCCGCGGCGCGGCTTCACCAAGGCCGATGTCGTCCGCTACTACCTGAGCGTCGGCGACGGCATCCTGCGCGCCCTGAAGGACCGGCCCACCACGTTGGAGCGCTACCCCGACGGAGTGGAAGGCGAATCGTTTTTTCAGAAGCGGGCGCCGAAGAACCTCCCGGACTGGATCCCCACCGGGCGGATCGCCTTCCCCAGCGGCCGGTACGCCGACGAGATCTGCCCCACCGAGCCCGCCGCCGTCCTGTGGGCGGCCAACCTCGGCTGTCTGACCTTCCACCCCTGGCCGGTGCGCCGGGGCGACACCGAGCGCCCGGACGAGCTGCGCATCGACCTCGACCCGCAGCCGGGCACCGGCTACGCGGACGCCGTACGGGCCGCCCTGGCCCTGCGCGACGTCCTCGACGGCCTCGGCCTCGCCGGATGGCCCAAGACCTCCGGCGGCCGCGGCCTGCACGTCTTCGTGCCCATCGCGCCCGAGTGGACCTTCACCCAGGTCCGCCGCTCGGCCATCGCGGTGGCCCGGGAACTGGAGCGGCGCGATCCCGGGCGGATCACCACCTCCTGGTGGAAGGAGGAGCGCGGCGCCCGGATCTTCGTGGACTACAACCAGACGGCCCGGGACCGCACGATCGCCGGCGCCTATTCCGTACGGCCCTTCCCGCACGCGCCGGTGTCCGCGCCGCTGCGCTGGGAGGAACTGCCGGACGCCGTGCCGGAGGACTTCGACCTCGCGACCATGCCGGTGCGCTTCGCCGAGCTGGGCGACCTGCACGCCGACATGGACGCCCACCCGTGCCGTCTGGAGGCCGCGCTCGAACTCGCCGACCGCGATGAGCGCGAGCACGGGCTGAAGGACCTCCCGTACCCGCCGGAGCACCCGAAGATGAAGGGCGAACCGAAGCGGGTGCAGCCGAGCCGCGCGAAGAAGTGACGCGAGGCCCGGCTCCCACGGTGCCCCGTCAGAAGGCCCCCCGTACGCGCCAGGGGCCGCCCGGCCCCTCCGCCGTCGCCGTGTACACGTCGTCCTTGGCGTCGCGCCCGCCCTCCGCGTGGTTGTACTGGCCCGCGAAGACATGCCGGCCGGCGGGCACCGTCCGCCCCGCCTTCAGGGTCCACCGGTAGACGAGCGCGCCGTCGCGCTCGCCCACGGACACCGTGAAGTCGGCGGCGGGCAGCGTGCTCCAGTGCCCCGTGTCGTTCACGCCGCCGGTCTGGGCGATCCGCAGCTCCACGGTGAACGCGGTCAGCGGGCGCTTCGTCTGGACCGTGACGTTGCTCTGCGCCCAGTAGGCGTTGCTGTGCGGGTCCACGGAGCCGTCCGACCACAGCGGACCGTCCTCGGTACGCGGCGTGCCGCCGTCGGCCGGTGCGGGGGGCGAGGCCGGGAACTGTTCTCCCGGTCCGGCCGGGGGCAGCGGGCGGGTGGTCACCTTTCCCGGCGGCTCCGGGGGCCGTACGGCCGCCGTCACCGCGTAACCACCGGCCACGAGCGCCCCCGCCGTCGCGGCGGCCGCGAGGACGATCCGCGGCCACGAGCCGGCCCGCGGCGGGCGGCGGCGCCGCTCCGTACCGGCGTCGGCGGAGTCCGCCATGCCGCGCTCCACCCGCGCCAGCATCCGGGTGCGGTCCGGTTCGTGCGCCCGCGCCGCCTCGCGCAGCCGCTCGCGCAGGTTCTCGTCCGCCATCACTTCCCCCTCCCGGAGAGGTCGTCCGCGGCGCCCGTGCCCAGGTGCCGCTGCAGCTCCGCCATGCCCCGGGAGGTCTGGCTCTTCACCGTACCGACGGAGATGCCCAGGGCCAGGGCGGTGTCCCGCTCCGACAGGTCGAACGCGTGCCGCAGCACGACGCACGCGCGCTTGCGGAACGGCAGCCGTTCCAGCGCCTGGCGGACGTCGACGACCGCGGCCACGTCGGGGCCGTCCGTGCGCTCGGCGCGCTGGGACCAGAACAGGGCGATCCGGCGCCGCTCGCGCACGGTGCTGCGGATCCGGCCGCGGGCCATGTTGGCGACCACGCCCCGGGCGTACGCCACCGGGTGTTCCGCGCCGCGCACCCGGTCCCACCGGTGCCACAGGGCGAGCAGCGCGTCCGCCGCGAGGTCGTCGGCGGCGTCCGCCTCGCCGGTGAGCAGATGGGCCAGGCGGGCCAGTTCGGCGTGGTGGCGTTCGAAGAAGGCGTGGAACTCGGCCGACGCGTCACCGGTGGCGGGGGCCGGGCCGGCGGGGGCGGCGCTGCGCGGGGTGTTCATGCTCATCGGAAGAGTGGACGGGGTCATGCCCACCATTTCGTGTGCGGCGGCGGTGGCCGGTGACCGGGGCGGGGGAGAAGGGTGGGCACGGGCGGGCTTCCTTGATCGGGAGACACTCTGTCAGCCCCTCAGTTGCCGCCGGTCGGGGGAAGGTTGCCGGGGGG
>NZ_LGCW01000132.1:0-2645 GCF_001279365.1 Streptomyces sp. NRRL F-5755
GTTCCACCCCTCCCCCTGCACGCACACTGGGCCTCCCCCTACGGATTCACCACACCTTCACCATCCCGCCCCGCTCCCGTCTAGCGTGGGGGGATGATCGACCCCACCAGCTCCCGCGTCCCCCGCTCCCGCCCATCGCAGGCCACCTCTCACGCCTCCTCGCGCTATGCCCGGGGAGCGGCGTTCGCCTCCGCCCACACCCCGGCCTCCGCGGTCGTCCCCCCGGTCCGCCGCCCAGTGGCCGCGATTTTCCGCCTGCTGATCGCCCTGGCCGCCCTGACCGGCCTCGTCCTGGACATCGCGATCACCCCGGACCTGGGCCGCCTCTTCAGCTACTTCACCGTCCAGACGAACATCGCCGTGGCCGTCTGCTTCGCCTGGTCGGCATACCGCGCCTGGGCCGCCCGCCCGCCGATCTCCCCACGGATCACCGGCGCGGTCCTCCTCTACATAGCCATCACCGGCCTCGTCTACCACGTCATCCTCACCAACGACTCCAGCGGCTTCTCCATGACCGGGACCCCGGAGCACGACACCGTCCGCACCGTCTCCACCCACCTCCTGCACACCGTCACCCCCATCGGCGCCGCCCTGGACTGGCTCCTGCTCACCGCCCCCCGCGGCTTCCGCTGGCGCCACGCCGCCCAGTGGCTGGCCTACCCCTTCCTCTACCTCCCCTTCGCCCTCATCCGCGGCGCCCTCCTCGACCCCGGCACCGAGGGCCGCTACCCGTACCCCTTCCTCGACGTAGACGTCCACGGCTACGCCGGCATCGCCCTCAACACCCTCGTCTTCGGCTCCGCCTTCTACGCCCTCGCCCTCGTCCTCGTCACGATCGACCAGGTCAGGCCCCACCTCCGCCGCCCCGAGAACCGGATTTCACCTTCGGGGATCGGTCCGCTAAAGTAGAGCTCGTTGCTTCGGGGTGTGGCGCAGCTTGGCAGCGCGCTTCGTTCGGGACGAAGAGGTCGTGGGTTCAAATCCCGCCACCCCGACTGAGAAGTAGCAGGCCAGAGGGCCGGTACTGGATCCAGTACCGGCCCTCTGGCTATGTGTGTCTCCTTGCGCGTATACGGCTTATCGCTCCGGCCGAGCGCCGGGCGTGCTGTCCGTCACAGTCGGGCCGGCACCGGGTCATCGGCGCCGAGGTGTTGCCCCCGTTCCGCGCGTCAGCAGGGGTGGGCACCGCCCCGTCCGGCTTCTTGGCGGGGCAGTGTTCAAAACCCTGCTATCTCTGCCGCGAAGTCGTCAGTTCCGGCCTGCAATGATCAGCCGAGGAACGAGACAGCTAGGCAGAGGGGGGCCAATGCCCGTTAACAGGTGGTGGAGACACGACCCGTACGAGCGCTACTGGCTGGAGATCACGAACCGCGAGGACATCGGCAGAAACCTGCTCGCCCCCCAAGTCAACGATCGGGGGGAGGAGTACTGGTCCTACGCGCTCGTCCGCGAGGTACGGCCAGGGGACCTTGTTCTGCACTGGGACAAGAACCACGGCCCCGGAGTCGTCGGGTACTCCCACGTACGAGGTGAGGCGATTGCGTCCACCATCACGTGGCAGAGCAGAGGCACCTACGGCCGGCAGCGACGTGCTTCGGGGCCGGAGCCCGCGTGGGAGGCGCCTCTCAGCGGGTACCGCCGGTTGAAGAAGCCAGTCACTCAGGCACGCCTGAGGGAGATGGAGCCGAGCCTTCGCGCGCTGCGGGATCATCTCGCAGAGACAGTCGAAGGACCGCTCTACTTCCCCTTCGCCTTGTCGCACACCCGGCCCCTGCGTGCAGCACAGGGGTACCTGACCAAACTCCCGCGTACGCTGGTGGAAGCACTTCCCGAGCTGCTGGAATTGCGCCAGACCGCAATCTCCGAACCCCATGAGCCGGAAGCGCCCAGCCCGGTACCCGATTCGCCCAGAAAACCGGCTCAGCCTTCCGGTTACGGTCGTCAGCACGACGCCAAACGTCGGCAGGCCGTTGAGCGATACGCGATGGATCTCGTGCTCGATCACTATCGCTCGCTCGGCTACGAGGTCGAGGACGTGGGCGATCACTCGCCCTGGGACATCACCGTGCGCAGAGGCGCGAGCGAGACGCACATAGAGGTGAAGGGCAGCACGACCACTCGTGAAGCCATAGACCTGACCGAGGGAGAGGTCCGCCACGCTGAAGGCGCCCCCACCTGCCTCATAGTGATAGATCAGGTTGAACTCGACGACGAGCTCCGCTGCCAGGGCGGACGTTGGCGCGAATGGACCGATTGGGTGCCACTGCGAGAAGAGCTCGTCGCCACCGCGTACCGGTACCCGCTCCCAGCGAGAGGCCAAGGCGGACGCGCCTCCAGGTAGCCGTCCTGCGGCGGAAACCCTGTGACTGGGCGTGTCTACGAGTGTTGAGGCCCTTTGCTGACGCGCCCGTCATATGGACGTGCCGCGATGGGTCAGGAGTGTTCCCAGTGCCGTTCGCTCATGTATGACCGATCGGCCCACGCGGGTTGTGGTGAGGAGGCCGGCAGCGCGTAGGGCTGCGGTGTGGGCGGAGATGGTGGGGGCGCTGACGTTCAGGCGGTGGGCCAGTTCGGTGGTGGTTTGGGGGGTGGTGAGTAGGCGGAGGAGTTGGGTTCGGGTGGGGCCTAGGGCTGCTGTTAGGGGG
>NZ_LGCW01000133.1:0-2423 GCF_001279365.1 Streptomyces sp. NRRL F-5755
CGGTGCGTTTCGGCCTTTCGGCTTCTGCGCGGTTCCAACCTTACCAGATCCGTTCGGCGTTTCCGCTTTCCGTTTCCGGCTCCCTGCTGGAGCGGGATGGCCGTCCGGCTTTCGCTTTCCGGCCTTTCCGACTCTATCAGGTCCGATTTGCAGTCCGTTTCCAGGCTGAATTCGATTCCGATTTTGTCGGGGGGTTTGCCTTTCGGCTGGTCCGACTTTATCAGAAGCGTTTCACCGATCTGAATCGGTGCGCGTTTTCCGGATAAAGATTCGGCGGTGCTTCGTGGAATCGATGTTCCGAACGAAGCAGACGAGAGACTAACCGTTGCGGTCGAACATGTCTAGTCCGCGGCAACCGTTCGAATCTACCTCCCCGCCTCTCCCGTGTCAACGGGTTTCTTGGGGTGATCAGGAGATTAGCAGGTCAGCGGGCCTGTACGCACATCAGGCGGCCGTGGGGAGGAGCGCGTCGCGGTCCGACGCGTCGACGTCGCCCGTTTCGCCGGAGCGGACGGCGCGGCCGCCGAGTACGTACACATACACGAGAAAGGCCAGCTCGGCGACGACGCCGATCGTGATGCGGGCCCAGGTGGGCAGGCCGGAGGGAGTGACGAAACCTTCGAGGGCGCCCGACACGAACAGCACGGCGGCGAGGCCGATGGCCACACCGAGCGCGGTGCGCCCTTCTTGTGCGAGGGCGGTGCGGCGGGTGCGCGGGCCCGGGTCGATGACCGTCCAGCCAAGGCGCAGGCCCACTCCGGCGGCGACGAAGACGGCGGTGAGTTCCAGGAGGCCGTGCGGGAGAAGCAGCCCCAGGAAGGTGTCGAGGCGGCCGGCCGAAGACATCAGCCCCAGGCCGACGCCCAGGTTGAGCATGTTCTGGAAGAGCACCCAGAAGACGGGGAGGCCCAGGAAGGCGCCCAGGACCAGGCACAGGGCGACGGCCTGCGCGTTGTTCGTCCAGACCTGGGCGGCGAAGGAGGCGGCGGGGTGGCTGGAGTAGTACGTCTCGTACTCGCCGCCCGGCCGGGTCATGGCGCGGAGGTCTTCGGGTGCGCCGATGGCGGCCTGGACCTCGGGGTGGGTCGAGATCCACCAGGCGATGAGGGCACCGATGGCGGTGGACAGAAGGGCCGTCGGTATCCACCAGTGGCGCAGCCGGTAGACCGCGGCCGGGAACGAGACGGTGAAGAAGCGGGCCACGTCGCGCCAGGACGCCTTGCGCGCGCCGGTCACCGTACTGCGGGCGCGGGCCACGAGTGAGGTGAGGCGTCCCGTGAGGACGGGGTCCGGGGCGCTGGTCTGGAGCAGGGACAGGTGGGTGGTGGCGCGCTGGTAGAGCGTGACGAGTTCGTCGGCCTCGGCGCCGGTGAGGCGGCGTTTGCGGCGCAGCAGTTCTTCGAGGCGGTCCCACTCCGCTCGGTGGGCCGTGACGAAGACATCGAGGTCCATGGGGTTCCGCTCCTGGCAGCGCCGTGAGGTGACTGTGCCGTCAGCTTGGCAGACTGGGCGCGTCGGCCGTGGGGCGGGCGTCGGTTCGGGGACGGGCCGGTACGGATTCGGGGCAGGGAAGGACGGCGCGCGTGAACGAGCTCGTGACGGGCGAAGCGGTGGTGTTGGGGCTGCGGCCGGCCCGGCTGCCGAGCCGGGCGCTGGCGGTCCTCGTCGATCTGGCGGTGACCTGGAGTGCCTATGTCCTGCTGTCGGTGGTGATGCTGAGCTCCACGGCGTCGATGGACGAGGCGGCGCGGGCCGCCGTGTCGGTGGCGCTGTTCGTGCTGGTGCTGGTCGGGGTGCCGATCATTGTGGAGACGCTGAGCCGTGGCCGTTCGCTGGGGAAGCTGGCATGCGGGCTGCGAGTGGTGCGCGAGGACGGCGGGCCGGTCCGGTTCCGGCACGCGCTGGTACGGGGCGCGATGGGCACCATAGAGATCGTCCTGACGATGGGCGTGGTGGCCTGCATCGCCTCGCTCGTCTCGGCGCGCGGCCGGCGGCTCGGGGACGTCTTCGCGGGCACCGTGGTCGTACGGGAGCGGATACCCACCCCGCGCGGGATGCCGGCGCTGCCGCCCCCGCCGCCCTGGCTGGCGGCGGAACTCGGCGCGCTGGACCTGTCGCGGGTGCCGGACGGCTGGTGGCTGACGGTGCGCCAGTTCCTGAGCCGAATATCCCAGCTCGATCCGCAGGTCGGTGGTGCGATGGCGGCCCGTCTGACCGGGGATCTGAGCGGCTGGACCGGGGCGGTGGTGCCCGCGGGCATGCATCCGGCGGTGTATCTGGCCGCGGTGGTGGGCGAGCGGCAGGCGCGGGAGGCGCAGCGGGCGTTCGGGGCGCCGCTGGGGGCTCCGGGGCCGGTGGCTACGGGGGCTGCCTGGGGTGGGGCCCAGGCGGGGGTGCAGGCGGGAGCCCAAGCGGGGGTGCAG
>NZ_LGCW01000134.1:0-2382 GCF_001279365.1 Streptomyces sp. NRRL F-5755
CCCTCCCCCTCACCCCCGATCGTCGGCCCCATATGTGCGCAGCTCAACGGCTGCGGATATCTCCTCGCCCTCTTGGAGCATCGCGGCCACGGCCTGCGGGTTGTTCAGCAGGGCGTTGCGAGCGTCGATGGCCTCCTGGGTGGTCGGAGCCAGGAATTCGCCGGCGCGGCGGCCGCCCTCCTGGCACTGCGTGACAAAAGGCCGCAGCAGTTCCTCGTAGCGCGCGAACGCCTGGCCGTGGTCACCGCCGGCCGCCGCCAGTTCGCCCGCGAGGACGTACGCACCCACGACAGCCGACCCGGTGCCCATGCCTCCGACGGTGGCGCCGTACGCCGCATCGCCGAGCAGGGCTATTCGGCCCGTGGACCAGCGCGGAACATCCACCCGGCTGATGGAGTCGAAGTAGAGCCCGTCAGCGGCCCATACCGTTTGCGCCAGTTCCTCCGTCCGCCAGCCGCCTCCCTCGTACGCCTGAGCTGTCAGCTTCTTCTGTGTTTCCGTGTCCCGTCGGTCGTAGGTCAGCTCGTCCGAGGCGAAGACGCAGAACACCTCGCCCGCATATCCCGGCTCGTCCGCCCGTCTGGCCGTACGGCCCGCGCCGATGAAGCGGCCGGGCTCGTTGTAGCCCACGGGCCGGGATTCGAAATCCCTGCCCTCGGCCGTTAGGTCCCAGCCCGCTATGTAGTAGCCGAGGTGGCTGACGAATTTTTCCTCCGGGCCGAAGGCCAGCCGCCTTACGGTGGAGTGCAGGCCGTCCGCGCCGATCACAAGATCGAATGTGCGTGGGGCTCCCCGTTCGAAGGTGACGTGCACACCGTCCGCCATCTCGGTCAGGGAAGCTATGGAGTCGCCGAAGACGTATTCGACAAGGGGTGTGCCCGCTTCGCCTCCCTTATCCGGGAGCGGTTCGGTACCGCGGCCCTCCGGCCCGTCAGCGCGGCCGTGGCCGTACAAGCTGTGCTCGTAAAGGATGCGAGAGAGGTCGGAGCGGAGGAGCTCCACTTCTCCTCCGGCGAACTCCGGGGGTAGCGCGGCGATTTCGCGTTCGCACTCGTCGATGAAGCTCATCGGGCTGCCGTCGGTGCGATGCCGCCGGATCTCGTCCAGCACTCCCATCCGCTTCAGCACCGTCAGGCTCGCGCTGCCGCGGAAGTCGACCGCGAATCCACCGCCGCGCAGCGCCGGGGCCACCTCGACCACGGTTGGGCGGTACCCGTAGTGCCTGAGCCAGTACGCCACGGCCGGGCCGGCGACGCTTGCCCCCGAGATCAGCACGGCCGGTCCGCCGGCCGTGCACGTCGTTTCGTACGCCATCACACGCTCCCCACGTTGAGTCGCCACTGCGACATAAAAAAACTGTATCCGCCGGACACTGTTTTGTATACCCCGGACACAGTTTTAGGATGCGGAGGTGGGCGAAGACAGGACTGGCAAGAAGATTCAGAAGAGCCGGAAGGGCCGGGACGGCGAGGAGAGCAGTGGGCGGTCCGGGCAGGTCCCGGAGGTGGCGGCCGATGTGTTCGCGGAGCAGGCGGGGAGCATCGAGTTGCTGTGGGGCGGTCGCGGACGGCCGAGCCGCGGCCCCAAACCCGCGCTGAGCCTGGACCGGATCACACGGACGGCGATCGCACTCGCCGACGCCGGCGGGCTCGCGGCCGTCTCCATGCAGCGGATCGCGGGCGAACTGAACTTCACCAAGATGTCCCTCTACCGCTACGTGCCGGGCAAGACCGAGCTGGTCGCCCTCATGATCGACACCGCGATGGGCGAGCCACCCGCCCTGCACACCGACTCGGGCTGGCGGCCCGCGCTGCGCGAATGGGCCGACGACCTGTCCGCCGTCCTCCACCGCCATCCCTGGCTGCTGCCGGCGATGGTGGGCCCCCGCGTCATGGGCCCCAACGAGCTCGGCTGGGTGGAGAGTGCCCTCGCCGCCCTCGCCGACACCGGCCTGAACGGAGCCGAGAAACTGGACGCCGTGGTCGTGGTCAACGGCCACATCCGCACCCTCGCCCAGGTTGCCGCGTCCATGGGCGTGGGCAGTACGCGGGCAAAGAGCCCCGAGCAGGTCATGAGCGCGGCGCTGAACGAACTCCTCGCCGGCCGCTCCGACCGCTACCCCGCGCTCACCGCCGCCGTCGCGTCAGCCGCGGCCGACGACTCCCACGACCAGGCACTCGAATTCGGCCTGGAGCGGATCTTCGACGGCCTGGAGAGCTTTATGACCCGTCGGGCGGCGCAGCGCACCGAGGCCGAGCCCGGATCGGCGTCCGACACCCCCTGAGACGACACCGAGCAGCTCGCCGGCACAACGCCGCACCAAAGAAAGGGCAGCAACACCACACCTTCAACAAGCGCAAGCACCGCCCCACCCCCCTACGC
>NZ_LGCW01000135.1:0-2260 GCF_001279365.1 Streptomyces sp. NRRL F-5755
GGGGGTGCGTTTGGAGCTGGGGGCGGGATTCGGGCTGGGGTTGGGGGCCGGGTACGGGACGGGTACGGGTCGGCGCGTACTTGAGGATGCGGAAGCGGTGCGTACCGGCGAGTTCACCATCCGTCCGTACGTCCATCCGCGTCGTGACGAAGTACCCCGTCCCCAGCTTCGTCGTCTTGCGCGGGGACACCGACTCGATGACGGCGTCGAAGGTGATCCGGTCGCCGGGGCGCAGGGGGCACAGGTACTCCTGCTCGCAGTCGGTCGCGACCACCGAGGTGCATCCGGCCTGGTCAAGCAGGGTGAAGAGCGCGTCGTACGCGGGCGAGCGGCCCGGGTGCCCGGAGAGGCCGCCCATCGTCCATGCTTGCAGCATGGTGGGCGGCGCGACGGCGTCGGGGCCTTCGTAGGCGGGGTTGCCGTCGCCCATGGCCTCGCACCAGTGGCGGATCATGGGCTCGTTGACGGGGTCCTTGCCGGTGCCGCCGGTGACGGCCGGCTGCCCTTCGAACGCCTTCAGGCGGGCGTACAGGTCGTCGGGTTGGGGCCGGTCCGTGACGCCGCTTTCTCGGCGCGGGGAGGTCTCTTCTCCCACGCCCGCCGGCCCCTCCCCCGCGCCCATCAGCCCCTCATCCACGCCCATTACCCCCTCCTCCCGACCTCGGTACCGTGCATACGTCGAAGGGTTCCTGACTGTCCGTCAGGCATCCTTCACTGTCAAGACCACCGCGGCGCGGTCCGGGCGGCGTCACCGGTTACGCCGGCCGGGCCACGTGCCCTCGGCTCACCAGAGGTTGGTGAAGTTCACCGTGGCGTTGGTCTGATCGATGCGGGTCAGCCCGTGACCGATCACGCTCGCGTTGTTGTTCTGGTTGGACGCTCCGGGGCCGTTCACGACCTGCTGCGTGGTGGTCGAGTTGCCATTGCTGTTATGGCCGACACCGCCGTCGACCAGGCTCGTGGCCGCAGCGCTCGACCCGTTGCCCGCGAGTGCGCCGTTGTCGGCGTGGGCCACACCGGTCAGGAGGGCGGTCGCCAGGGGCAGGGCGGCGAGGGCGGCGACGGTACGGGCCGTGCGGGCGGTACGAGCGGTACGGATGCTTGCCATGACGTTTCTCCCCTTACGGGACACGGCCCAGCGGTCCGACACGGGACCGGTGGGCGCTGCCCGCTTGCTGGGGACTCGGGACGCTGGGACTGCGTAACGTGATCACGGAATGGGACCGGGGACAGAACGGGTACGAGCGGACCGAACCCCACCCAGCCCCGCCCAAACGCGCACTCCTGAGGAGCAGTTGGTTGCTGCCTTCGCGGAGTCCACGACGTCGCGGTGATCAGACTTGCCCAACGAACCCCCGGCGAACCAGCCCGGAATACCCACTTCCCCCTCAAGCATGAAGAACCCCGGGTAAACCTCGCGCGCCCCTCCAAAACCTCACCGCGTCCACCCGCGTCCCAGGCAATCCTTCTTCCGCCTGCGCCGAATCTTTCCCGCACGATTTCAGCCCTTCCCGTGGTGAACCCCTCGTTCCCCTTTCCATACTCGAACGTACATACGAAAATGAATCCATGGCCTCTCCCCACTCGACCGCCATGGACACGACCACCGGAAGCCATCCCTCCACCCCCACGGACCGGCCCGCACACCCCTCCGACCCCTCCGTCCCCCCCTCCGCCGGTCCCTCCACCGCCTCCTCCGCCGGGCCGCCCCCCAACCGCTCATCCCCCCGCGCCCCTCGTCACACCCCCCGCCCCGACCCCCCGTACCGCCGCGAAGATCACCACACCACCGCGCTCACCCACGCCCTCGTGGCCGCCGGCCGCGGCTACGCGGTCATCCCGCTGACCCGCGCCAAGCTCCCCGCCGTGCGCTCCCCGCACCACGCCGACCAGGCCGCCGACCCGTGCCGCGGCGCCTGCGGCCAACTCGGACACGGCATCCACGACGCCACCGCCGACCCGCTCGCCGTACGCCGTCTCTTCGCGGCCGCACCCTGGGCCACCGCGTACGGCATCGCCTGCGGCGTTCCCCCGTACCACCTCATCGGCATCGACCTGGACACCAAACACGGCGCCGACGGCCTCACCGCCCTGCGCCTGCTGGCCGAGGAACACCACGTCGCCCTGCCGCCCACCGTCACGGTCCGCACCCCGAGCGGCGGCCACCACCTGTACTTCTCCGGCCCGCCGTCCCCGCCCGTACCGAACTCGGCAGGCCGCCTGGCCCCCGGCATCGACATCCGCGGCACCGGCGGCTACT
>NZ_LGCW01000136.1:0-2231 GCF_001279365.1 Streptomyces sp. NRRL F-5755
GGGTGGTGAGGGGCGCAGGCCGAAGGTGGTGAAGGCGGTGCGGGCCGGCAGGGGGTAGACGGGGCGGCCGGTGAGGGTGTTGAGGATGGTGGCGCCGCGCCAGGCGGCGAGGCCGAGGTCGGGGGTGCCGACGCCGTGGGTGTGGTGTTCGGCGTTCTGGACGAAGACGGAGCCGGTGACGCAGGGGTCCAGGACGAGGCGCTGTTCGGTGTCGATGCGGGGGCGGACGGCGGCGTCGCGGCGCATGTAGGGGTCGAGTGCGGCGAGCAGGGTGTCGGTGCGGGAGGCCCGGTAGCCGGTGGCGAGGACGACGGCGTCGGTGGTCAGGCGGCTGCGGGCGGCCTGGTGCGGGTGTTCCAGGTGGAGTTCGACCTTGGTGGTGCCGACGCGGCCGGCCGTTCGGACGGTGACGCCGGGGGTGAGGGTGGCGTCGGGCCAGCCGCCGTGGAGGGTGCGCCGGTACAGCTCGTCGTGGATGGCGGCGAGGGTGCCGTGGTCGATGCCCTTGTGGAGCTGCCACTGGCCGGGCAGCAGTTCGTCGCGTACGGACTCGGGGAGGGCGTGGAAGTAGCGGGTGTAGTCGGGGGTGAAGTGTTCGAGGCCGAGCTTGCTGTACTCCATGGGTGCGAAGGCGCCGGTACGGGAGAGCCAGTGCAGCCCTTCGCGGCCGGCGGGGCGGGCGCGCAGCAGGTCGAGGAAGACCTCGGCGCCGGACTGGCCGCCGCCGATGACGGTGATGTGCTCGGCGGTCAGCAGGCGTTCGCGGTGGGCGAGGTAGTCGGCGGAGTGGAGGACGGGGACGGCGGGGGCGTCGGCGAGCGGTTTGAGGGCTTCGGGTACGTGCGGGACGCTGCCGATGCCCAGGGCGAGGTTACGGGCGTAGGCGCGGCCCAGGGCCTCGGCTTCGCCGTCCGCGCCGAGCTGGGTGTAGTCCACCTCGAAGGCGGCGCGGTCCGCGTTCCAGCGGACGGCGTCGACCTGGTGGCGGAAGCGCAGGGCGGGGAGGTTGGTGCTGACCCAGTGGCAGTAGGCGTCGTATTCGGCGCGGTGGATGTGGAAGCGCTCGGAGAAGTAGAAGGGGAACAGCCGTTCCCGGTGCTTGAGGTAGTTGAGGAAGCTCCAGGGGCTGGCGGGGTCGGCGAGGGTGACGAGGTCGGCGAGGAAGGGGACTTGGAGGGTGGCGTCCTCGATGAGCAGGCCGGGGTGCCACTGGAAGGCGGGGCGCTGGTCGTAGAAGGCGGTGCGCAGCTCGGTCAGGGGGTGGGCGAGGGCGGCGAGGGAGAGGTTGAAGGGGCCGATGCCGATGCCGATGAGGTCCAGTGGCTCGTCCGGGGTGCTGACGGGCCGGTGGCCGGCGGGATCGGGTTCGGTGCCGGCGGTGCGGGTCCTGGCCGGGGTATCGGGTCCGGGGCTCGGGGAGGGCAGTTGGAGGGTGGCGGCGTCGGGGCGGGGGGTGCTCATCGCGGGGTGTGGCCTTCCACGAGTTTCAGGAGGGAGGTGAGGTCGTCGGTGGTGGTGTACGGGTTGAGGAGGGTGGCTTTGAGCCAGAGCCCGGTGGGGGTGGCGGCGCGGCCGAGGACGGCGCGGCCGCGGTGCAGGAGGCGGCGGCGGATGGTGGCGACGGTGGTGTCGTGGGCGCCGGCGGGGCGGAAGAGGACGGTGCTGAGGGTGGGGCGGGGGTGGAGTTCGTGGGCGGGGGGGGCGTCGATGAGGTCGGCGAAGGTGCGGGCGGCGGCGGGGGTGGGGTCGACGAGGTCGGCGAGACCGGTGCGGCCGAGGGCCTTGAGGGTGACGGCCATCTTGAGGACGTCGGGGCGGCGGGTGGTCCGCAGGGAGCGGCCGAGCAGGTCGGGGAGGCCGGCTTCGGTGTCGTCGTCGGCGTTGAGGTAGGCGGCGCGGTGGGCCAGCGGGGCGAGGTGGGCCGTGGCCGGGACGGCGAGGAGTCCGGCGGCGACCGGCTGCCAGCCGAGTTTGTGCAGGTCGAGGGTGACGGTGTGGGCGCGGTGCAGGCCGGTGAGCAGCGGGCGGTGGGTGTCACTGAACAGGAGGGGTCCGCCGTAGGCGGCGTCGACGTGGAGGCGGGCGCCGTGGGTGTCCGCGAGGTCGGCGAGGGCGGGGAGCGGGTCGATGGCGCCGGTGTCGGTGGTGCCGGCGGTGGCGCAGACGAGGACCGGGGGGCCGGGGGTGCCGGGGTGGCGGAGGTCGGTCAGGGCGGTGTGGAGGGTGTGGGG